>JAYUJS010000552.1:0-2157 GCA_043765095.1 Ferruginibacter sp. | reverse complement strand
TGCAACCACAAAAAGAAATGTTATGTTTTTTAATACTTTCATTATTTGATTAATTAAAGTTAAAGAATTTTATTAGAATAAAAAACTGTCAAATCGATGGTGGGCTATTATTGTAGATAACTTTTTTATATTCGTTGTTTTATATTTAAAATTTCAAAACGCTCTCATCAAATTTTGCAGGTATTCGAGTGGGTGTTGTACAACACTGCTATTGTGTAATAATGTTAATTACAAGAAACTAATAAAATGTTGATTTAGTTAACTTTTAATTTTAATAATTTACTTCTGCTCTCGTAGCATTTCGAAACTCCAAAAACATTACAAATTAGCTTGTGCCAACTGCAAGTTGCCAACTTTAAACTGCTTCTACAATACTTCTTGCATCACCATAAGCGTCTTCATTATCCCAAATTCGTTAATGTGCAATGCATAATAATCCATGTACTTTGCTAGCAATTCTCTCCGTTTTAGTTTATTCATTTTTAGCTGGCATAATTCTGCTGGCATCATTATTTTTAATATCTCTGAGGTAAGTAATGCGTTTTCTCCGCTTAAAAAATAAGTATGATGAGGCCTTTCAGCAACAAAATTACCTTCTTGCAAATCTACAATGCAGTTTTCTTCAGAGTAATTATCATCTATTTTAAAACCAAAAAAATGGCTTAGGTGCAACGTAAAAAATAAGGGTATATTGGCTGTAACATTTGTAGGCGCTTGTTCTAATTGTACCAATGCATCTTCACAAAAATAAAAAAGGTCTGTATTTTGTTCTGGTTGTTTTAGTAATTTATACAACAGCTCCATCATAAAAACAGCAATGCTATTTTTTACTACATCACTCAGCACCTGCATAAATACATGCTTGCGGTTACACTCCCGTATGCGATGCAGTGTAGCTTTTTCATTGTGGTACACTTCCATTTCCACTACCGATGCTGGCAGGTACAAAGACACTTTTAAGCCCGATTTTTTACTGCTGCGCACACCATTTACCATATAAGTTTGCACACCAAAAAGCTCTGTAAATGCAGTTACCACAAGGCTTGTTTCCCCGTACTTGGTCGCTTTTAATATGATAGCAGTTGTCTTAAACATTCAATAATAGTTTAGCACAAATCATTTTTTTATTTGAATTAGCTTTAATAATTTAGAAAATTTATAGGTTTAGTAAATTGATTTACGATAAATATTTTTATGGTTGGATTCTTTCTTTCAATTAAAAAACAATTTACTTATTATATTTACAGCATGAAAAAGTCATTAAAAATACTGCTTAAAATTGTTGTAGGGTTATTTGTTTTTTTAAATATTGTAATAATGTTTCATGCTTATAAATTTACCCACCATTATGATGAAGGGCAAGTAACCGTGGTAGCAGAAAAAGATAAAACAGGTTGGGATAAAACCAAAGAAATGCTTTTTGGTTTTAACATGCTAAAGCAAAAAAACATTGCACCAGATAGTGCTTTTAAAACGGTAAAAATAACTACTGCCGATAAAACTATACTAGATACATGGTATAGCAAAGTGCCAAACGAAAAAGGTTGTGTAGCCATGTTTCATGGGCATGCAAGCAAAAAATCTAATATGATACCTGAGGCAAGTGAGTTTCAAAAACAGGGTTATAGTACGCTCATGGTAGACCTTAGGGCGCATGGCAATAGCACAGGAAATAGATGCAGCATTGGTTTTTATGAGGGTGAAGATATAAAAGCTAGTTACGATTATATTGCAGGTATTGGCACAAAAAATATTGTATTGTATGGTATTTCCTTGGGGGCATCTAGCATTACCAAGGCCATGAATGATTATGAGATTACACCTTCATCAATTATTTTAGAAATGCCCTTTGGCACATTGCCCGAAGCCGTTGCAGGCAGGGTAAAAATGATGGGGCTGCCTGCACAACCCATGGCTACTTTACTCACCTTTTGGGGAGGAGTAGAAAATGGCTTTTGGGCCTTTGGTATGAAACCAACTGAGTATGTAAAAAAAATAAAATGCCCAGTATTATTGCAATGGGGTAAAAATGACCCACGAGTTTCTAAGAAAGAAATAGATGAGATTTTTGCAAATATTACTGCTACAAAAAAATTGGTTGTTTATGATAGTTCTGGTCACCAATCGCTTTGTGAAAATGAAAATTTAAAATGGACA
>JAYUJS010000551.1:0-5779 GCA_043765095.1 Ferruginibacter sp. | reverse complement strand
CCAATTGCTAGATACGAATATGCAAAGGTAAAAGAGAAAACAAAGGAAATAATTTAAAAATGGAACTGGAACTTATTTTCTGCGATTTAACAACTTTCATTAAAAACTACAGTACTTTTACTCAAAACCACTTGTGTTCTGTGTTAAAAAAAATTACAAATCCCTCTCCGCTTTTTTCCAAAACGAAAAGAAGGAATTAAAATTACCCGTTATATTTGGAGCTAACCAATCCCTACTATCTTTTATACCTCTGTAATGAGTAAATGCAGGATGTTCTTTAAAAATTATATTTTCAAAAGGTTTTTCGTAAATAGATTTTATAACATTAAATTCTCCCACACATAATTGTATTCCATCAATATTTTTTGATAAAGCAATAATAAAATCAATTACTTTTTCGCTTACAGGATATTTATTAAAGTGTGAAGGCTCTAGCAACAATATTCTATTTACATCTTCTTCTTTTCTCCAATTAAAATCTAAATTGTAACTATTATAAATGCAGGTAGGTTTATTAGTATCAATTTTTAACTCCGCTGTTTGGGGCAATAATGTTTTTAAATCTAACTCAATTGTAGGCTCTAATGCTGAAGGGATAGGCATTTCAGCCAAAGTTTCATAACTATTTGCCAAAAAAGATTTGTATTGATTACTGCCTGTATACTTGCTTATATTGGCTTGGTCGCAATAATATTTTTTGGAGGATGCGCTGCCACAAGTCCATTGCCAACTAAGATGGTTACTGGCAATATCGCCATCTAGTAAATGATAATATAACCATTGCGCAGGCAATAGCCAATGCGCTTTTGCAATGTTGCAGGTAATGCTTGCTACATACATACGTACATGATTGTGCATGTAACCTTGCTCATATAATTGGGCTATATAATTATCAATAGCATCTATTCTTGTTATACTTTCTACAACGGCTGTAGGCATTTTAAAATGTGCAACATCAGGTTGAATTTGTTTTAAATCTTGCAATATTTCATCGCCTTTATTTTGCCAAATACGCTGCCAATACTCACGCCAAGCAAGCTCTTGTATAAATTTTTCTACTTCATACAACTTATACCCACGCTGCATTACAGCATCTTTTATCATTTTTACACTTATTACCCCACGAGAAATATATGGAGACAAATAGGTTACATCTCCATCTATAAAATTTCTACTTTTTGAATATTTTACAGGGTTTATACTTGTTATTTTATCTAAAATGCTTTGTTCATCGGTTGGAAAAATATATTCAATTCTTTTACTCATATTAAATTTTTGGGCTTTTCAAGATGCTTTATTTGTTGTTAAAAAAAAATTAAAGAAACTTTTAGAAAAAATTAAATAAACTTAACTAAATTCAAGGATTTAGATAAAATTATCTCTTACTTATTTTATTCATACTTATACTTCTTTGCAAAGTACATTTAAACCTGTTTATTCCTTCTACCCTTTTAGATAAATGTTTTTGACTTACACCGCTATGCGTTCTTTTCCTCCAAAGATTAAAGCTACTTCGTTTCAAGCTTTTTCTCATTAAAGCTACTACTTGCATTTCAGTTAAAGCAAATTGAAATTCGATGGCTTCAAAGGGTGTTCTATCTTCCCAAGCCATTTCTATAATTCTATCAATATCTATGATTGAAAATTTTTCAGGATTACTTTTCTCGTTTTTCATTAATTTATTCAAATTATTTATTAAAATATACATTCGAAATTAAATAGAAAAAGGTTCATGCTTTTTTATTTTTAATTTATAAAAAAAAATGATTGGCAAACACATTTAAATATAATTTTAATAAATAATTTAAAACTGGTTACTACTCTCCCATCCCATCTTCTCCATCTGTTTTACTACTATTTGCTAGCAAGTCGTTTAATAATTTTATTTCATCTGCTGTAAAAAAACGCCACTTACCAAGCTCTATTCCTTTGAGGGTAAAATTCATGACACGCACTCTTTTCAAGGAGGTTACTTTAAAACCTAGTGTATCACACATTCTACGTATTTGTCTATTCAACCCTTGCTTTAAAATAATGCGAAAACGTGCATCGCCTTCATGTTTTACAAAGCATGGCTTTGTGGTAGTATTTAAAATTTTTACTCCTGCTCTCATTTTATTTATGAACTCATAATCAAATTTTTTTTCGGTAGTTACCATGTATTCTTTCTCATGGCCATTACCTGCACGAAGTATTTTATTTACAATATCACCATCATTGGTCATAAATATTAAACCTTCGGAAAGCTTATCTAGCCTACCTATTGGAAATATCCTTGATTTAAAATTTACATAATCTACAATATTATTTTTTTCATTTGTATCTGTTGTGCAAGTAATACCCTTGGGTTTATTAAGCATTATATAAACAGGAGCATCTTTCTTTTTTAAGTTTTCTCCATCTACTTTTACAATGTCGCCTGGCTTTACACGGTTGCCTTTGTCTGCATCTTTTCCATTAATGGTTACACGGCACTCTTCTATATATTTATCTGCCTCTCGGCGGCTACAAAAACCTGTTTCACTTATATATTTATTTAAACTTGTATCCATTATTTTATTTGAATAATAATCTTTTTCTTCGAATTAAAACCTTATTTGCTTGCTAATATCGCAGAGATATATTTTATTATTTTATTTTTTTCATCTTCGCTTTGTTCGTAAAAAAATCTATAAAGCTAAATAGATAGTTGAAGTTGAAATGTGCGACGCCACTAAAGTTCCACCAAGGCTTTTCAGCCCATAACCACACTATAAAAATATTGCAAATATTTTTTATTATAAATGTAGATGCCAACTTTTAAAAAGTTGGCATCTACATTTATTTATTTTTTTAAATTATATTTTACTCTGCAGTTGACGCCTCTGCAGTTGACGCCTCAGCAGCTGGTGCTACAGATATTTCATCTGCTGGTTTGTCTTTGTGTAATTTACCCAAATCGTTACCCGATTTTTTCTTAATAATACGTGGTGCAAGCATTACCTGCATACGCTTTCCTTCTAGCTTTGGTAAGCCTTCTAGTGCACTTACATCTTTTAAAGAATCTGCAAATTTTAAAAGCAATAACTCCCCTCTTTCTTTAAACATAATAGCACGCCCTTTAAATTGTACATGTGCTTTTACTTTATTACCATCTTCTAAAAATTTCTCTGCATGCTTTACTTTAAAATCAAAGTCATGGTCGTCAGTATTGGGCGTAAAACGTATTTCTTTTACTTCACTCGTTTTAGACTTCGCCTTCATTTCTTTCTTCTTCTTCTTTTCTTCGTAGAGGAATTTATTGTAGTCAATAATTCTACAAACAGGAGGGTTTGCTCCTGGAGAAATTTCTACCAAATCTAACTCCAATTCTTTAGCCAACTTATTGGCTTCAAAAAGAGACATAACACCTGGTGTTACATTCTCTCCTACCAAACGTACTTCTACCGCTTTGATAAGATGGTTAGTGCGGTGCTCTTGTTGTTGCTCTTTCTTAAAACGGGGATTAAACGCTCCCCGGGGCGGCCTTGGTGGAAATGCCATGTTAAATACTTTACAAAAAACAACCGGCAGAATGCCATTTTTTGTAAATAATTGTTTGATTGATTAATAAGCTGCCCAAAATATTGTTAAAAATAATGAATTATTCGCCTACACGCTCATTTATTTCTATAATTAACTCTTTTATAAACTCATCCAAGTTTTTTACCCCTTGGTCGCCCTTGCCTTGCTTACGTACTGCTACTGCATTATTTTCTATTTCTTTTTCGCCAAAAACGAGCATATACGGCACTTTAGCCAACTCTGTATCCCTTATCTTCTTACCTATTTTTTCGTTTCTATCATCCATTTCTGCTCGTATACCTGCAGCTCTTAATTTTTGTAAAATAGCTTCTCCATAATCAATAAACTTGTCGCTTATTGGCAATATTTTTACTTGCAATGGTGCAAGCCATGTAGGAAACTTACCTGCATAGTGCTCTAGCAAGAACCCAATAAAGCGCTCATGTGTACCCAATGGTGCACGGTGAATGATTAATGGAATTTCTGGCTCATTGTTTTTATTGGTGAACGACAATTTGAAACTTCTGCTTTGTGCAAAATCTACTTGGTTGGTTGCAAGGGTAAATTCACGCCCAATTACACTCCAAATTTGCACGTCAATTTTTGGTCCGTAAAAAGCTCCTTCGCCTTTTACTTCTACAAAAGGAACATTGTTTTCTATTAAAACACTACGCACCAATTCTTCTGTTTCCAGCCAAAGTTCTGGTTCGTTTACATATTTCTCTCCAAGCTTTGCAGGGTCGTGTAAACTCAAACGCATTACATATTTATCTATCCCAAATATTTTAAAATATTTAATATACATATCATTTACTGCTTTAAACTCTTGCGCAAATTGTTCTTTACTGCAATAAATATGTGCATCATTCATGTGTAAGCAACGTACACGCATCAAACCAAATAATTCTCCACTTTGCTCATATCTATAACATGTACCATACTCTGCAAGCCTGTATGGAAGATCTTTGTAGCTCTTTGGTTCTGCATCATATATTTTATGATGATGCGGGCAGTTCATAGCTTTTAAATAATATTTTGTACCATCCAACTCCATTGGTGGGTACATACTATCTGCGTAATAAGGTAAATGCCCACTAGTTAAATACAAATTTTCTTTGGCAATATGTGGTGTAACTACACGCTTGTAGCCTGCTGCATTTTCTGTTTCTTTTGCAAGCTTTTCTAGCTCTTCAATAATAACAGTTCCATTAGGCATCCACAACACTAGTCCTTGCCCAATATCATCATCCATTGTATAAATACCCAATTCTTTTCCAAGCTTACGATGGTCTCTTTTCTTAGCTTCTTCTAGCATCAATAGATGCGCATCCAATTCTTTTTGATTGGGGAAAGAAATACCATACACACGAGTAAGTTGTTTATTTTTTTCATCGCCTTTCCAAAAAGCACCTGATACACTGTTAAGCTTTATTGCTTTTATAAAAGATGTATTTGGAATATGAGGGCCACGGCACAAATCGGTAAAATCGCCCTGGGTATATAAAGTTATGCCTCCATCTTCAAGGTTGCTAAGCAAATCTAATTTGTACTCATCTCCTTTTTCGGTAAAATATTGCACAGCATCAGCCTTGCTTATTTCTTTTCTTTCAAAAAAGCTGTTCTTTTTTGCCAACTCAGCCATTTTCTTTTCAAGTGTGAGTAAACCTTCTTCAGTAAGCACGCTATCGCCCAAATCCATATCGTAATAAAAACCGGCATCTACAGCTGGCCCTACCCAAAATTTTGCATGCGGAAACATAATAACCACTGCCTCTGCCATTAAATGAGCTGTAGAATGACGAAAGGTAGATTTAGCCTCAGCATCGTCCCATGTTAATAATTTTAACGTAGCATCTTCGTATATAGCACGGGTAGCATCCCACACTTCGCCGTTTATACTTGCAGCTAGCACTTTGCGTGCAAGCCCTTCGCTAATAGATTTTGCAACATCCATAGCACTTGCGCCTTTGTCGTATTCTCTTACAGAACCATCTGGCAGGGTAATGTTAATCTTCATTAGTTCTTTTTCCTTAACTTTTGTGAAGTACAAATTTAACGAAGTATTTGCTAATTTGTAATGCTAAAATGAATGATTGTATTTTTTTAAAATATAATTTTGTAAAAATTTTTTAAAGATGAAGAAAATAATACTTTTTTATTTGTTTGCATTGATAATAAATATTTGTAGTGCACAAAATTTTACAGGGCAATGGAAAGGGAGTTTTGTAGACAATAG
>JAYUJS010000550.1:0-2177 GCA_043765095.1 Ferruginibacter sp. | reverse complement strand
AGCCAACCGCTGAAGACGTCGCTGAACCAACTGCTGAAGACGTCGCTGAGCCAACCGCTGAAGACGTCGCTGAGCCAACTGCTGATGCCGTCGCTGAGCCAACCGCTGAAGACGTCGCTGAGCCAACTGCTGAAGACGTCGCTGAGCCAACCGCTGATGCCGTCGCTGAGCCAACCGCTGATGCCGTCGCTGAGCCAACTGCTGATGCCGTCGCTGAGCCAACTGCTGAAGACGTCGCTGAGCCAACCGCTGAAGACGTCGCTGAGCCAACCGCTGATGCCGTCGCTGAGCCAACTGCTGATGCCGTCGCTGAGCCAACTATTTCTCCATAAGGTGCAAATTGTTTATTTACAAAATAGCGTAACCCAACAATACCTTGGTAACCAAATGGAGTAGGGGCAGTAAAGGGATTAGATTTTACACCTGCAGCATTTACATATTCGGTTTTCCAAAGGTTTATGCCTACTCCTCCTTTAATGTATGGGTCAAGTTTATCTGTTGTATATAAATGATAAGTAGTAGTACCAGCAATTTGAAAAAGATTTATAGATGCTGAACCAGCATTGGATGCAGCAATCCCTAATAATGGAATGCCAGGTGTGGTATAATTTTGTTTTCCATTTGCATAAGTAAAACCTAGCCCTAGGCTTAATTCTTTGGTAATGAAATACTCAAAACCAGCAAATACAGGACCAAAACCTTTTTGCTTACTTGAAGTCCCACCTCCACCTAAAATACTTGTAATTATACCACCACCACTTAGTAAGGTATTCGTATTATTTGGCACACCAAGGCCAACCGAAAATACAAAAGCTTTTTTATCTAATATAGGAGTTCCTTCAAATGCTTTTGTGGGTTTTATAGCATTTAATATTTGGGTAACTTGTGCATTGCTGGTAATATTTAGCAAATTTATAAAAATCGCTAAGCTTATCATTTTTTTCATAGAGTAAATTTTTAGTTAAAAAATAATAGACGATTTAACAATAAAAAAGTTTTTTTAAGGTTTAGTGGCTAACCAAGACAGCAAATTAAAACTTTTGCTACACTTATTTTATATATGACAGGAAGTGTTTTCTTTTCTAATTTTCGTTAATTTTTAAAACTACTTATTACTCTTTTTTACTATGTACAAATCTTATTGCTCCGCTTTTTACCAAGTCAGATGTAATTCTTACTTCGTACCTTTTTTTGCCATCAGTTACAATAAGTAATGCTGTATTTGGAGGAATTGTTCCTAGATTATCGGCATACATCACAAGTTCGTTTGGTTGGTTGTCTTTTACTGGTATTTCTAGTATTAAGGGTTTATCTGTAAGCCTTTTGTGGTATATCAGTATTTCATTGTTGTAAAACACTGATACACTATCTCCATCTATATCTCCATTGTCGTACAATTCTAATTTTACTGTGTTGGTTTCAGTGTTTATAGTTTGTATTACATCATTCTTTCTTATTTGAAAAGATGGGTCTATTTGTTTAATCTTTAATGGTAATAAATTGCTTTCAATTGTTTTGGGTGCTTTAGGTTTGGTTTCTATTTTAGCTAAATTAGTTCCGCTATTGGTATTAATTTGAGGCTTTGCTAAAGTAATTGGTTTACTTTGTATTGGCTTAATTAAGGGTTTACTAATAATGTTATTTTGAGTAGATACTTTGCTTTCTAGTTTGTTCGTTTTTTTATTAAACGTTACAGCATTCGATTTAAAAATTGTTTTACTTGGCTTTAATCTTTCAGATATAGAAGCGGAAGAATTTTTCTTTTTAGCCAAAGCTGATATTTCTGTTAGCTGCCTTTTAGTAAGTAGTGTAGTACCATATCCAGTATTAGATTTGTCTTGCCCTGGAGCAGGTTCCCACTCTCCTTGCAGTACTTCTTCTTTTCCTTTTTTAATCCATCTAAGCTTGTGCAGTTGAAAACTATTTCTAATTTCTTGTGGGATATTGGTTTTAGTTCTTTCCGTCTCTGTAATTTCTATGTAATTACTTTTATTAAATAGTTTGCCTTTTATTTTACAAATTGTAAAATATTTTTTACCATCTGTACTAAAATAGGTGTAAGAGTAACCACTCACTTTTTCACCATCTATGTCTATATCCAATACATAGTCGCTTTGCTCACCTCCCCAGTTATATGCAGATATGCTTTTGTCTATAAAACCACCTTTCCATTGACC
>JAYUJS010000549.1:0-18579 GCA_043765095.1 Ferruginibacter sp. | reverse complement strand
GCTGGGTGTTCTTTTCCATATTCAAATATACGGAATATATTTCAATATATTGACTGTCAATATGTTATGACAAAATGGCTTTGCAACGGTTTCAGTTTTAGTTTATCTACAGCTAGTACTGTGGCAGCCTGTGCTTGCTTAAATTTATAGCCTATGTAAAAAAGTATTACTATTAATAGAGTATGAATTAGGATGTTTATTTTTTTGAACATTTTTGATTTTATAAATTACTTTAAACCTGGGTATCCTGTTCCTCTACATTCGGCACATAAATCGTAAGTGCCATAAAGTGTAGAGTTATTACCTATTTTATCTATAAATTGATTTCCTCCATTTGGTAATGTTTGGTAAATTCTTCCATACCCACTACACATTGTGCATACTTTGTAATAGGAGTGTGTAGTTTCATCATAGGTACCATCAGCCTTTTCAATTTTTTTGTAAGTATTTGGAATAAATGCTGCTTTAGCATTGGCGGTTCTTGTTATATCTCTGCTTGCATCGCAAAGTTCAGCTGCTAAATAATAGCCATTTTTAGCAGCAAAACCAATCCATTTTTGAGACTCAACATTATCTTTTGCTACGCCTCTGCCATCTCTAAAAGCTAGACCTAAAAGATACTGGGCTACATAATTCCCTTGAATTGCCGATTTACGCAGCCAATTCACAGATTCTACTTCATCAGTCTTTACGCCAATTCCATATTTTAAACAATATCCAGCAAAAAATTGCCCAATTTCATAGCCTTGCAATGCTGATTTTAAATACCACTTGTAAGCTTCTGCATTATTTTTTGTAGTTGCTTTACCATTAAAATAGTAAGTTGCCACATTAAACTGTGCCTTAGGATAACCCAATTCAGCTGCCTTTTTAAAATATTTAAAAGCTTCTGTGTAATTTACTTGAGTGCCTTTACCTTGGTCGTACATGAAACCCAACCAGTTGAAAGCCGTGTCAGTCATAAAAGGTGAGTCGATATTTTTTGTCAATATTGCAAAGCTCTCCTTGTAATTATCCCCATATTCATTACCAAAATCATAACTATATTTACAATTAACTATTCCAAAAAGAATTTCCTGTCGGTCTTCAAGTAGTTTTGTAGGCCATGAAGTAAGTATTAAATTTTCTAGCTTTGCTCTAGCTCCTAAACGATATGAATTAAAATTTCCATTTATTGATTTAATTATTAGAGAGTAGTAAAGTCTTGAGGCTTCTTTTAAATCTTTAGGAGTAATTATACCAAGCTCAAAATCTCGAGCAAGGCACAATATACCATCCTCGTTGCCTTGGTTAGCAGATAACCTATGTAATTTTAATGCTTCAACATAATCTTGAGGCACATATTGACCAGTACTATAAATACTGCCCATTATAGCTTGCCCAAGACCACTTCCATTAGCTACAGCCTTTTTGTACCATTTTAGTTCTTCTTTATTTAATTTATTTTTGTTTTCTGCTTTACGTCCTATTAAAATTCCTACTTCTGCCATTGCATCGGAATTTCCATCATTTGCTGATTTTTTAAACCACTTCATAGCTATTTCATAATCCCATTTTGTGTAATCAAAGTAGGGGTAAACACCTTCTTTATAAAAATCTCCCATACAATATTCTGCATCAGCGGTAAAATACTTGGAATTACTAAGCGGTGCTAATAATTTATAAGCCTCTACCCTTTCATGGTCTTTAAATTTTTGTACACCAAGTTCTATTTTTTCCTTATCAGTTTGTGCAGTTGCTTTAAGTGCAGGGCTTATGCAGAATAGCATAAAAATTAATTTTTTCATTGTACTTCTTAATATTTTCAGTGATATCTATTTTAATGTCTGTATAAATTTGTATGCTTTACAAATGGGTGATTTCGCCAATATATAGTACAAATATTTAATACCCATCTTCATATAACTGTATTGAGCTTTCGTTTATGTCATTAAAAATGATGTAAGAACCTAATTTGTGATTACTTATATAAAGGTCAAACACTGTCATATTTTTACGAACTACTTGTGATTCTTCAAACCTAAGCGGTTGTGATGATTTTTTAAATGTAGGCAGGTTAAAAAAAGCTTTGGAAATCAACTCTTTTTCATAGTTGGATTTATAGTATGCACAATAAGCATTTTTGCCATTTTTCTCAGATATATAAATGCTACTTGCTGACAGTGGAACATTTGGTTCAGCATAGTAATAAGTAAGGTTATTTATTTTGCTCTTTTCTTCTTTTTTTAGGTTGTTAAAGCCAATTTTTCTTTGTTCCAAAAGTTTTAATATTGCATTTTGTAAGTTTTCAATTGTAATAGACCTTTTCAATTCATCTATTTCTTTCGTATCAAACTGGCTCATAAAAATTTCTATTGCTACAAGGGGTGCTTTGCTTATATATATTTTGTTGCTGTCGTTTTTATTTTGGTCTTTATCGTATTTATCAATGGCATCATTCATTTTTTCAAAATTCGTTTTTTCTTTATCAGTACTTTTTGTGCTATTATCATACCCTTTTATAAAGTCTTCTATATCAAATTTTGGTTTTTCTGGAAGAGTGTTTTTTGTTTTTTCCTTTTCAAAATTATCAACACTTTTAGTTAGTTTATCTAAGGAATTAAGAACATTTTTACTTACTTTGGGTTTAGCATTAGAAGTACTTTCAGGTTTTGTAAAGTCATCAAGTTTCATGTTAGCCAAAATTTTAGCTGTTATACATGTCCTTATATCTTCTATTTTAAAAGTTCCAATAAAAAGTAATACGTTCAACTCGTTTTTTATAATTTCTTCCGTTTCTATAAACCCAACAACTTCACCTTTGTATTTTATAATACCATCCAAAATACCTTCAGTTCTTTTTTCTATACTCTTTGTAAAACCCTTGGTTTTATCTAGAAAAATGGTTTCTAATTCTAAATTGAAGAGGGCTGCATCATAATAATGTTGGCTTATCTCGTAAACAAATGTACTTGTGCCTTTGCTACTATTTTCGAAAACCGAAAGTTTATAGGATGGATTGCGTTGTGGTAAGTTTGTGCTGTATTCAACTAAATCACTATAGCTATCAATTTTATCTTTTTTAAATTTACTAAAATTGCCATTTTTTGAAATTAAAACTTTTATATCTTTTTCTAAAGCTGTTTCGTTATTGTTCGTTTCTTCTTGTGCTTTTACATGGTAACAAAAAGATGAAATGCAAATGATACATACTAATAATTTTTTCATTTTTTTTATTTTTATAATTCGATTAGCTCTAATCATTTTTTATTAACTCAATTTTTTTAAAAATTTAAACGTTAAGTACCCTTTAAATTTTACAGCTTTACCATTTACAATGTAGGGCGCAAATTTTGTTTGCTTAGCTTTATTACTACATAAAATTCTTAAAAACCTATCATCTCCTTCTGCCTCTGAAAAAATTACATTGCCTTTTTCATCAATTATAATGTTTACTGTTATTAAATGATCATTTTTTAAATTGGCGTATGCCTTATAATCTGGCTCAAATATTATTGTACGCTGGTCATTAAGTAATCCTCTATCTTCAGGTTGTTGTTCTTTTTGTGTCGTTATGTATTTAATTGTATCGCCTATTTTTGTTGACTGTACAGCTTTAGCTGATATATAATTTCTTCTATCCTTATTGTTTAAGTTTCCAACAAGTAATATTATTTTTAGTTCGTATTTAATAAATTCTGTAATTTTTAAAAATCCAATTACTTTACCATTGTAGCTTAATGTGCCTTCCGTAAGACCATCTTGGTCTATATAGTTACTCCTTGTAAAACCCTTAGTTTTATCAAAAAAGAGCACTTCTAATTCTGCGTTAAAAAGGGCTGCATCAGATTTTTGATTTACTTCATATACAAATACACTAGTATGGCTGTTACTATTTTCTACTATAGAAAATTTACGGGTTGTGCTTGTCGGAGTTATGTTAGTACTGTACTCGTTTAGGTTCTCGTAGTTACCAATTTTATCTTTTTTATAAGCATCAAAATCTCCATTTTTGGCAATAAGATTTTTTAAGTCTTTTTCTAATGCTGATTCATTACCGTTCACTTTTTCTTGTGCTTTTACATGATAACAAAAAGATAAAATACAAATGATATACACTAATAATTTTTTCATTGGTTTTAATTTTAAATAATGAGTAGGTTTTTTATTTATTTCCTAAACTTGGTTTTTGAGTGGGCATGCCTCGGGAGTAGCGCATAAAATTTTTTATGGCTATATAATATTTATTAATGGCTTTTACTTCATATGTGTATGCTACAAATTTTCCATTTGCAAATATGTTTTGTCTTATAAGGTTTTTATCGGGCGTTTGTACATTTTCTATTTTCCAAACTACATCGTTCCTGTTTTTTAAATTTTCAATTACATACTTAGCAATTTTTACAGCATTTGCATTGGTATATGTACATTGATAATAGCTACCATTTGCTGTAACTGAATCTACCAATACGTAAGATTGTGCTTGCATTTTATGCTGGGGCACTACTTTATAATATGCATACACTTTATCTTTTGCTATTTCTCCCAAAACTAAATTTTTAAAACCTCTCTTAGCTTTTGTCATTAGCAAATAAAATTCGTTTTGCAGTTGTAGTACTTTTACTGTATCAGGAGTTAGTATTTCGAAATCAATTTCATTTAATTGTTTGTTTACATGGTCAGCAAAAGTATCTGGTTCGTTTTTGGTATTAATTTCTGTGTAACCATCTTCATTATATGCAGCGGTAAAGAGTATTACTAAAGTAGTGTCATTTTTAGATTTTTCGTAATAGGCAATTTCTTTTTCCTTGAAATATAAGGTGCTTTTAGTGCTACCATTTTGCAAATTTTTTATTTGATAAAATTGCCAATTGCTTCCAAGTTTATAGCTAATATCTTCCATTGCTTTTTCTGCAAGCATAGCGCTGTGGCTGTTATTGTAAGCGCATAAATATTCATACTTTTTTTTGTCAAAATAGTCAATGATACTGTATTCATCAGCATGTAATAATGCAGTAGGCTGTGCATTATACAAATACAGCCCTGTATCTTTGGCTAGGTAACCATAAATAATTAAATCACTAAACCCTACTTCAGCTTTTACTTTTACGCTTTCTATTCCTTGTTGTATTTCTTTTACAATTTGTACATCAGCTTGCGATAATTCCTGTGCTGTGCTGCTGTTACAATTGCAACATAGCATAAGGGCAATAAATATTTTAATTATAATTTTCATATTTTTTATACAAAACGATTATGTCTTTTACTAAATAATGTTTAACCCCCAAAAAAGGATAATGATTAATAGAATAAGGCTTAGTAATAATTTTTAAATTTAGAAAATGTATAACTCAATGTAAAGTAAAGCCCCCTGGTAACAATACTATTACCATTTACAATTCTATCTTTTGGATATACATTTACTAGGCCAATATTTTTTTGTAACACTAATCTAAACCGCATAAAATCCATACCTGCTTTTATTACATAGCCTGCATCAAATCTTGTCCTATTATCATTTACGCCATTACCAAAAGACATTTTTTGCTGCCCATACACCGATTGGTTGTTTGCAATACCAAGTGTTTTGTATTTGCCAGATAGAGCGTAACTAAAATATGGACCTATACCTACAAAAAGAGGACTTATTCCTTTTTTATTCTCAGAATTTTGAAACATTGATTTCCAATTAATATTATAACAAATAGGTAATTCTACTGTAAGATAATTTACCCTTACATTTTGTATTTGCACATAAGTAGTGGTATTAAAATTGGTGCTAGGCTTGTAACTGGTAGGGTTATATTGTAATGATGGGTTAAACGATAGCCTGTTGATTATTTTATATCTTATAATCGGCACTACAGTTTCTACACCCAAATTGGCATTTAAAGCACTGCCTTGTTTGCTGCTAGAGCCATTATTTGTTGTTATTACATTATTTAAGTTAAACCCTACTTTAATGTAAAGTGGTAGTGCTAATTTTTCTTTTTTTTGTGCTTGTATATTTAAGGTAAAAAATACGAGTAGCATACAGATAGTTTGTTTCATTTTATTTGTTCTAATTTATTTAATTAATTAATTTTTTTCATCTTCTTCGCTATAAATCCTTAAATAGATTTTTGCTTCGTTGTATTTAGTATGCAAACAAAGTTCCACTTTCATTTTATTAGTAGCTAGTAGAGCGTAAAGTTTATTACTTGGGTCTATTATAGCATCGTTACCTTTATTTGTAAAAATTATTCTTCGACCATTTTGGGTAACATAGTTTCCTTGCTCAAATGTTATATATATGGGGAAATTGGTCTCCCTTTCTAAAACAAAATCGTTTGGCAAAGAGGTAATTAGCATTTTCTTCAAACTTTCAAATTTTGCTACTGCAAGTGTTGAGTCTTTTTGGTCAAATTCTAATCCGCCTGTACCTGTAGCTGAGCTTTTGTATTTGAATTCATTCATTAAGTAAATAGCACCATTGTAATAAGTTCCTTTCATTTTTGCATTCAAATCTTGAAAAATTGTTATAGAGGTCCCTTGCCAATAATCCATTGATGCCATAGGCATTTCGAATAAAATTTTGTTTGTATAACTACCACTCATTTTTTCTCCTCTTATTAAATTAAAATTGAAAATGGCATGAAAAAGTAAATCTTTTAGTGCCAAAGCAAAAGGGGTTTTATTGTTTGTAGGAAAAATTGACGCATCACCCATCCAAGCCATATTGCCCAGTCCCATTTTTGTTTTTATTATACCTTTTTTACCTTTTCTGCTATTAGCTACCATTATTGTATAATCGTCTGTTTTGTTAATTAGGTAAACAGCATTGGTTTCTCTTGATAATGAAGTGTCAATAAATTTTAAAGTTGGGGCAGTTGGCTTTCCGTTTGTAATAGTACCTTTTACCATAAACATTGGTTTAATATCGTCGCCATACCCTATTGCGTTTATTATTAAAATAAGCCCTTCTTTTAAATTGTAATCTACATTGTCGTAATAAAATCCATCGCCACTTTTTTTAACGTCGGAAAGTATAAATGTATTTTCTACAAACTTTTTTATAAGGCTTTGTGCGTTTACATTGTAAGCAGCTAGCAAACAAAAAAAGAGCATCCATTTTATTTTTTGCATTTGTATAAAGTATTAATGATAAATGATTTTTTTAAAATTTAAGATTTGCGTTATTTATTTTATAATACAAAGCAATACAAATTATTAAAAAGAAACAATACCCTATTGAGGGTATTTTTAAGTACGTAGTGGTCGCAGCAATCTGGTAGGGAGGCACTTAACTAAGCTAAGTTTGAGAACTTATAAGCAGGAAATTAAAAGAAATAGATTTTTGTAAGTAAGTGTATTTATTAAGAAACTGGGTAAGCGGTATTCAAATAATTTTTCGTTCGTAGGCATATTTAAGTAAGCCTACTACTGTTTGTGTATTGGTTTTGTGCATTATATTTTTGCGGTGAGTTTCTACCGTGCGGTCGCTTATAAAAAGTTCATCGGCAATCATTTTTGTACTCATGTCTTTTTCTATCATTCTTATTATTTCTATCTCTCTGTCGGTTAATTTTATCTCTTCTTGGTTTCGTTTAAATGATTTCATTAATTGCAAAGTAATATCTTGCCCAAAATAATTTTGCCCTTCGGCTATTTTTTTTAAGGCTTCTAATAACTCTACTTTTCCAGCATTTTTTAAAATGTAGCCTGATATGCCAGCATCTATCATTTCGGCAATTATCTGGCTATCGCCAAACATGGAGAGGGCTAATATTTTTATTGTAGGATAATTATTTTTTACTGCCCTACTGAGTTCTACACCACTCATACCAGGCATACCTACGTCTGTTATTAATATATCTACTGGCAAGTTTTTCAATGTTTCTACTACTGTCATCGGTTCTGTAGTTTCGCCTACTACTAAAAAATCAGCATTACCTTCAAACATTAAGTGAAGCCCATCTATTACCATTTGGTGATCGTCGCAAATAAAAATTCTTTTTACCATGGTATATTTTTAAGTAAGTGGTACGTAAATAGAAACTGATGTGCCCTTATTTGGGCTAGAAGAAATTTCTACATTTCCTTTTAAATATTCTATTCGGGTAATCATATTTTTTAAACCTATGCCTTCAAATTTATCTTTTTGTTTGGTATCAAAACCTTTGCCATTGTCTTCTATGGCTACGGTTACCTCACTTGCATCTCTTAGTAAAGTTATATGCAATTCGGTAGCATTGGCATGTTTTATTACATTGTTTACCGACTCTTGTATTACCCTGTACAATACGGTTTCCGTATTGCTTTCCAATCGTTCTTCTAAGCCCTTTGTTTCTATAGATATTTTTAATTTTTCGGTAGGTATTTGGTTTACAAAATCTCTTAAAGCACTTACTAGCCCAGCTTTTATAAGTGCATTTGGCATCATTTGGTGTGCTATAGATCTTACTTCGGTGCAACTCTCATCTACCATTGCCAATGTTTTTTCTGAGAGCTGCATAGCATCGGTTTGCTTTGGTACATATTTTTCTACTAGCATTTCTAAGTTCATTTTTACGGCACTAAATAACTGCCCTATACCATCATGTAAATCCCCAGCTATGCGTTTGCGTTCTTTTTCTTCGGCGTCTATTATGGCTTTGGTGTTTAATGATTGTTGGGTTAATAATTCTGCTTGCAATCGTTTTTCATTTTTAAGTTTATTGTTTTTAAAGTAAAAAAAACTAAGTGCAGAAATTAATACAAGTAATCCTAAACTGCCATAAATCCAATATTGCTTTTTTGTAAGCTCAAACTTTTGCTGTTCTATTATTTGCTCTTTTTTAGAAGTCTCATATTTAGTTTGCATTTCTGCAATACCCGAACTCATTTTTTCATTAAAAATACTATCATTTAAACTCGTATATTTATTCAAATTATCATACGCCTCTTTAAAATTATTTTGTGAAAAATATATTTTAGATTTTTCTTCGTAAGCGTAAGATAATTGCAATTTATCTCCTGTTTGCAATGCGTAAAATATAGATGAATCAGCTGCCGTTAAAGCATTTGTAAATTTTTTTTGTTTTGAATAAGACTGTGCAAGGTGATAATATAACGAACCTAAATTTTGATTGTCTTCTATTTCTTTGCAAAAAGCAATTCCTAAAATTGAATATTTTTGAGCAGAATCAAACATGTTTTTTTTAACATAGATTTCGCTTAGATTGCTTGAACAAGATGCAAGCCCTTTTGTATTCTCAATTTGATTGTACAAATTAAAAGATTTTTGTGTATACAATAACTCTAGTGAATCTTGATTTTGTTCCCCATAAATAGTGGCTAAAGTATTATAAGAATTAGCTAACATTCTTTTATCGTCTAACTTGGAGGCATATAAGATTGCTTTATTAACTAATTCAATTGCCTTAGGAAATTGTTTTAACCTT
Organism: Ferruginibacter sp.; assembly: GCA_043765095.1. Lineage (GTDB taxonomy): Bacteria > Bacteroidota > Bacteroidia > Chitinophagales > Chitinophagaceae > Ferruginibacter. The sequence continues at coordinate 9,178 of JAYUJS010000549.1, read as the reverse complement.
GTACAATTATTTGCTAAATTACCATAAGCTCCTGCAATACCTATGGAGTCTCCTAATTTTTCATACATCGCCAGAGCTTTATAACCAAAGTCAACCGCTTTTTCAAAATCAGCTGTGTATTGGCAAACACTGCCAAGGTTATTATATCCATTAGCCATTATAAGATTATCCTTATATTTTTCGCCAAGTAAAAGAGACTTATTATAAAAGTAATTTGCACTATCATAGTTTCCTTTGTACATAAAACAAACTCCATTTACATTTAGTGCTTTGGATCTAAGTTTTACATACGGTATGCTGTAGTTATTATCTAAAATTTGGAAAATAGCTGTGGTATAAATAAATGAATTAGAATCACCAGACAATGCTAAAGGGTATCCAGTTTTTAAAAGCAGTTTTATTTTTGCTGTATCCGTTTCTTTACTATCAATAATTTCTTTTACATCATTTTGTGCACTTTTTTGTGCAAATAAATTTAAAGAGAATAATAAAGAGAAAACAAAAAATATTTTAATTTTCATAATTTTTTTATTTAAATGTTGGCTGTGCCGTTTTTATTTACACCAAGTGATGTACAATACAAAACAATATCTGTAAACCCATTGATAAATATTTTAAGGTTTAAATTATTCAATCAAATTATTTTTCTACTACTTCTTCTTCTACAAATTTTACATACACCCTTTTCAACCCTTTATAACCCTCTATTCCATTGTTAATAATAGTAAGCAAAAATGCTCTTTTGCTTAACATTTCTATTTTTGCTATAGCCTTAGTATTAGCACTATTGTAAGGCAAAGTTTCTGTTAGCATTCCTTTCTCTAGTGTGTATTTAGATGAAAACTTATCAATTATTGAGTCCCCCTTTGCATTGTAAAATTTGTATTGAATACTATCTGTACTTGTAAAATTAATTGTTAGTGGCATAAATCCATCTGTGCCACGTTCGTTATCTAACTCAGTGTACCACCTACCCTTTAAAGTGGATTGTGCTACTGGAATATTTTTTTGCTGGGCTGCTTTTTGCTTAGCAGTTACCACATAAGTTTTACCTGTAGCTTTACTCCATCCTTCTTTTAAAGCGTTTAACCTTTTTACTTTGCAAGGGTGGTCAGAGAAATATTCCACATCGCAATCTGGATGAGGTATACCATCCATGGCGGCTAATGTTTGTAATTGTGTAGCACCCATTTTTCCTAAAATAAAACCTGCAAATTCATCTGCCTCCAATTCTTCATCTCTCGAGCCTGCCTTATTGCTGTGTTTAAGTGTATGCCCATTGAGGTGATGCCCTACCTCATGCGCAAGTATCATCATATTGCTCCAATTTGTTTTTACGCTCTTTGCAATACCATCCAAAAAAGGTTTGTCGTAAATAATATACCTCACATTATCATCGTACAGTAAAGCGGCAGCATTTTGTATACCAGGGCATGGTATTAAAATAAAATTTGGTTTTAGTCCAATTAAAGAAGTTATTTTTAATACTAATTTTTCTATACCATCCTCAGTTCTAAAGCCTGTAAACTGTGCACTAGGGCATATCTCAGCGGCTTTGCTAAAGTTAGCAGTATCTTTAAAATAACAAAGATTTGCTTTGTGCGTATTTATTTGGCAAAAAGATTTACTTATAGAAAATGATAAAGCAAGTACATAAATGTATTTCATAAATAGTATTTTTAAAATTTCAATAAGCTAAAAGCCAATTAAAAAATTTTGGTTTATTTTCCGTAATAAATGTAAATTTTATAAATGCGTATCATTTGATTAAATAGTGTTATTTATTTGATTAGCTTAAACTGTTTTAGCACTGCTAAAAAAATTTTTTGTAAGTAACAATTTTACTAGGGTTAGAAAACATACAATAATTAATTTCTTTTTCCACTTTTTCTATACTTTACTTTTATACTGTTTTTTAATTGCTTAATATAAATAAACGATATGTTTTACGATTTTTTTTACCAGTGTAAGCAGCAGCAATAAAAAATTTATCGCCTGATTGGGTAAGCGAACAGATGTATTCAAACGTTTCATTTTCAAAATCTGGAAAAGTAATAACCTTTTTTGTTTTATCGCTTGGCGAATAACTAACTAATTGTTCTTTACCACCTACCGAATTAAAATATACAAAATTTTTTGAAGTGGCGTAAGCATAAGTAGGAACGGTGTTGAAACGGTTAGGCTCTTTAGGTAATATAGGTGTTTCTATATTACTCCCGATGCCAGTAACTAAATTATAAATTCTATATTCTCCGCCAATATTGCACATTAAGTTATTACCACATTTTAAAATCCTATTTTTATTTCCAATATCTTTAAAACTGCCTATGCAGTTTGGTATTGCTATTTCTTTAAAGTTTTTAGTGGCTTCATTAAATTCGAAAATATATCCTTTACAAAAAACGTAAATGATACCGTCATGTACTTCGGCTCTTAAATCTCCTTCATATACTTTTAAATAGGGTGATGCTCCAACAAGATTTTTGCCGTCGAATTGGTATAACGCTGGTTTCCATTCACCATTTACAACATTATCCATTCGAAAGTAAATAGCAGTATCGGTTCGTAAAAAACCTTCATGTAAATTAATTCTTTGATCCCATAATTCAAAAAAAGTGATGGATTTAAATGTGTCGGACGGTAGTACAGGACCAGTTCTTACTCTAACAGTAGCATCTATAAATCCAGATTCTTTAGAAAGTCCGTTAATGAAAATAACATTACCCAAATCACTAATTTCGCCACCCCTATAAGTTGGAACATCTCCGTTGGCAAGACTATAATTATTTTCATAAACGGTGAATATCTTTTCAGGTTTATTATCATCAATTTCAAAGACAGATTCTAGATTAGGATTAGCGAATTTATTATCAATCCTAGATGTACGAATAAATATTTTATCTTTTTTACTTCCTAAAATAATTTCAGAATTTGTTTTGCTTAAAATTGGTGATACTTCATCATCTAGTGTAATTGTACCAATATCTGCTCTGTACAAATTTGTAAGTCGGTCTTTTATATATGGTGGTTCGTACCTCCCAATATCTTCTCTGTTTTTACCAAAAGGATTTTGACCATAATATACAAACCGTTTAGTAGCACATAAATATGCAATACTTTTACTTGGCTTACACAGTGAAATACTCATTGTGCCAGCCTCTGTTCCATCTGTTTCTACTAAATTGGCATTGGGCGATAGGTAAAAATATTTATTACCTTGGCTTACCATACCAGGTGTTTTATAACCTAATCCATATGCATCTATTTTATAACTTGGTTTATCAATACCAATAAATACCAGTTGAGCATGAGTTAATGAAGAAATAAATAAAAAAACTAAGGTTAAATACTTCATGAAATAATTTTATAAAAAGCTGAGGTTAAAAAAATATTCAAGACATTTTAAGAGCAATAATAATTACCAAATTAATTATTGTGGATTGTTTTGTATTTGAATTGAACAATTCCATTTTGAATCAGCTCTGCTTAAAGAGGTAATTATCTCTATTTTACAATTTTTTTTATAATTAACAACTGCATTAAAAGTGCTGCAGCTTTCATCAGGATTTACTTCCGCTTTTACCCCTAAGCAATCGCCAATTTGTTTTGCTATTTGTAAAAAATTTGCTTTTGCCTCTTCCTCTTTCCAACCATCAAAGTTTGTTAAAATTGCCACAAAAATAACAGGACTAAAATTATAGGGAGTGCTGTTATCGGTAATAAAGTTTTCAAGCGCATTGGGTATTTTTTTTTACGAACTAAAAAGTGAATCTAGTCTATTATACTCAGATTTTGATTTACCTGTTTTTAGAAATGGTAATCTATTTTGTAATGCCATATCAGCAATAGCTTTTATTGATTTGCAAAAATCATTGTTGGATTGTGATGCTGCATTTATGCTATAAGTACATAAAAATAAAAGTAATTTAATTTTCATAATTTTTTGTTTTTACAAAGTTTTTTTATTGTTTGATTTTTATTTTAATAAAAATATTTCTAGTTTTAGTAGGTTATTATTCAAGCATATTTGGAGAAATAACTGAGTTTTAAAGCAAGTATTTTATTCCGATTATAATTATTGATAACCCAACTCCACTATCGCTACATTTTACTATAGATAAATTATATTAGCATTTCACCGTACAAATTATTAGATTACCTAGAGTTTATAATTGGTATCCCAGCTATTTTTATTTACCCTTATTCAGCATAATTCAAAAACTTTAATGCGCTTTTTGCTTTGTCAAGCCCTTGTTTTGCTGCAAGGCGATAATAACGTACGGCTTCTTTTACATTTTTTGGAACTGCTTGCCCCTTCTCATAAGCAAGGCCCATATTGTATTGCCCAAGTGCGTTACCTTGAGTAGCTGCCATGCGGTAATATTTTAATGCTTTTTGATAATCTAACTTGGTGCCAATGCCATTACTGTACATAATACCTAAACTGTTTTGGGCATCGGCCATACCCAGTTCCGCAGCTCTAGCATACCACTTTAATGCTGATGGTAAATTTTCTTCTACTCCGTCGGTAACTGAATAAAGAATACCTAAGTTAAATTGTGCATCTGCTGACCCTTGCTCCGCAGCCATTGTGTACCATTTTATAGCTTTTGATAAATCTTTTTCTACCAGTTTGCCAAGTTCATAATTTGCACCTAAATTATATTGCGCATCTACTAACCCTTGTTCGGCAGCTTTTAAAAACCAACTCATTGCTACCGTATCATTTTGTAGTACACCTTTACCCAATGAGTAAGCAATACCCATATTATATTGGCCCAAAGGTTCATTTAATTCGGCAGCTTTTTTAAAACATGCCACCGCTTCGGTATAATTCTGTGGTACCCCTTCTACGCTATCAAACAGCATTACACCAAGGCTTATTAAGGCATCATTTGTAAAAAAGGTAGAGTTTTTTCGTTTTTTCAATATACTATAAGCATCGGCATATTCTTTATTTTTAAGGGCAAACATACCTGCTTGTATTTCTTTTATTTCTACATTATATACACCATCATCTGTATATCCTAATCTCCTAAGATTTTCTGTAGCCTTATCAAATTTTTGCTTTGCTGCTAGCGAATAATATTTTACTGCTTCTGTTATATTTATAGGCACACCTACTCCCTCTTCATACATTACACCCAAATTATTTTGGGCAAGTTTATTATTTTTCTCCGCTGCTTTTATATACCATTTTATAGCTTCGGTATAATTTTTTTTTACCCCTTCACCGTTTTCGTAAACAACGCCTAAGTTAAACAGCCCATCGGAGTTGCCTTTATTGGCAGCTTTTGTGTACCACTTAAATGCCTCTACCTTATTTACTAGCACACCTTGCCCTAGGCTGTACATAATAGCCAAGTCAATTTGTGCTGGTGTACCAAACTCTTTAGTGGTACTATTTTTATACAATAATCTAAAAGCCTCTTTAAAATTTTGGTTGTCAAAAGCATTTTTTCCAGCTTCTATTTCTTTATTTATTAAACTAAATTTTCCATCTTGGTCATACCCAAGCCTTGCTAAGTTTGTTTTGCTCTCTACATTTCCTTGCTTTGCTGATAATACAAAAAGTCTTATAGCTTCTTTTAAATCTTTATCAATACCTGATCCATTTTCATACATTACCCCCAAATTATTTTGTGCAAGTGCTTTGTTTTGTTCGGCAGCTTTTTTATTCCATTTAAAAGCCTCTGCATAATTTTTTTCTACACCATCGCCGTTATAATAAATTAAAGCTAGGTTATATTGTGCTTCTACTTTTCCTTTTTCTGCGGCTTTAGTGTACCACCTTACAGCTTCTACATTGTTTTGTGTTATACCTTTTCCTAGGTTATACATTACGCCTAAGTATAACTGCCCATCTGGGGTAAATTCAGCTGCATCTTTATTTTTATACAACAGTTCAAACCCCTCTTTAAAATTTTCATTCAAATAACCATTTATACCTTGCACTATTTCTTTCTGCAGCAAGGTAGAATCTTGTGCCTTAGTACTTCCAATAATAATTAGCAGTGCCGCTACAAGCAATTTTAATTTTTTCATAATTTTAATAGGTTTAGTTATTTTTTATTCCGCAATTTCCAGTCGTTTCAATGCTTTTTTTGCTGCCTCATATCCTTGTTTGGCTGCCAGCCTATAATATTTTATAGCTTCTATTATATTTTTGTTTACTCCTTCTCCATTTTCAAATACAATAGCCATGTTTTGCTGCCCAGGCGCATCTCCTTGTTCTGCTGCTTTTGTGTACCATTTTAAAGCTTCTTTGTAATTTACTTCTGTACCTGAGCCAGTAGAATATAAAATGCCTAAATTATTTTGTGCATCTGCCATGCCTTGTTCTGCTGCTTTTGTGTACCATTTTATTGCTTTAGTAAAATCTTTTTCTACACTTTCACCAGACTCATAAATTAAGCCTAAATTATAAGATGCATCAATATGATTTTGGTCTGCCGCTTTTAAATACCAGCTAATTGCCTGTGCTCCGTTTTTTTCCACACCCTTACCTTTATCGTAAGCGAATCCCATGTTATACTGCCCTATAGCACTGCCCTGTTCTGCAGCTTTTTTAAAACAAGCCACAGCAGCTGCATAATTTTTAGATATTCCGCTAAAATCTTTAAATTGTAATATCCCTAAAGCTATTAAGGCTTCGTTATTTATTAATTTTGAATCTTTATGCTTAGATAATAGTTTAAAAGCTTCTTTGAAATTATCAGCTTTGTACGCTTTACAGCCAAGCGAAATCTCTTTTATTTCAGCACTAAACTTCCCATTTTCGTTGTAGCCAAGGCTGTATAATTGTTCTTTAGCACTTTCATTATCTTGGTTTGCTGATAGTGTGTAATATCGAATAGCTTCGGTAATATTTTTAGCAACTCCTTCTCCATTTTCGTAGACTAATCCTAAATTATACTGTGCTGTTGAATTATTTTGATTGGCAGATTTTGTGTACCAATTTAATGCAATTGCAAAATCTTTTTTTACGCCTTCACCAGTAGTGTATAATAATCCTAAATCGCTTTGGGCATCAGCATTGCCTTGCTCTGCTGATTTAGTATACCATTTTAATGCTTCATCAACGTTGTTTTCTACCCCTTCGCCATTTTTATAAGCCGATCCAAGGTTGTACTGTCCTATTGAATTTCCTTGCTCAGCAGATTTTTTGTACCACTTAAAAGCTTCATCTAAATTTTTTTCTACACCCGTGCCTATTTTATACATAACACCCAATACATTTTGTGCTAATCCTGTAAATTCTACTGAGGTACTATTTTTAATTAAAATGTTATAAGCATCTTCGTAATTTTTATTCACAAATTCTTTAAACGCTAGAGCGGTTTCTTTTTGTACTATCGTAGAATCTTGTGCTTGTATGCTTCCGATTGCTAACAGCATTGTTGCTAAAACTAATTTTAATTTTTTCATGATTTTTTTTGTTTTTTAAATTTTATTTAAAATTTCAAAGCAACGTTTATGAAGTATTTTATTTTTAAAATAGCCAATAGCGTACAGCTTACAAAAAGGCTTTAAAAGTTTTAAGAACTTTGAAAATTATCTCTTATTAATCTCCAACCTTGAACAATTAAAAACTTGAAACCTTCCCAAATAAATAAAAATATTTTCAATAGTTTTTTTAAGAACACTTTCATTTCAGATAATTTTAGGTAGTTCGGAGATTTATTTATTAGCAACCATTGGTGCTGCACTTGTGGTAAAAATATCTCGGTGCATTTTCCATTTTCCATCTTCCATTTTCCAAGCTACTACAAATTTTCCCTTGTCTAAACTTTTATTGGCTGCACCTAATAATTCGTACATGCCTGTTTCTACTACTACTTCGGGGTCACCCATTACCTCTTCAGTAGTTAAATTTACATTTTGTACTCCATTGCTTTTTGCTCCTTTAAAAAACATGGCAATAGCTTGGCTACCACATAGTTTTGGTGCATTGGCTGGCATTATGCAACCATCTTTTGTGTACTTGGCAATAAATAATGAAGAATCATTTTTTGCAAAACCTTCTCCATAAGTTTTGTTACTTGCTGCAATAGCCGTTTTGGCGGCATCTAAATTGAATGCTATAGTTGTTTCTTTTTTTTCGTCTGTTTTACAAGAGGCTAGAGTACAGGCAAGCAGCGTAATAAATGTAAGTTTTTTCATTTTTTGTTTGTTTAATTTTATTAGTTAATATTTAATACAAAGTACTATCATGTGTTTCTTTTACACAATACCATTTTGTACGCATTTTTTTCTACGTATTGTTACAGAGATAATCTTTTTTACAAAATTTAAAAAGAGTTTTTAAAACCACCTCTTCTGAAAATGGAAACAGGTAAAGGGATGTTATAATTATTATATGATTTTTAATTTATTTTCTTAATCAATGTGTGATTGGACTTTGCCGAGGCTTGGACTGTGACTTGCCGACAGAATTGTAAAGAACCCATTTATAAAAAAGTATAGGATTATGTGAATAGATTGCAAAGGCAAAAATATTTAAGTCTTGAGGAACACAATCCAATTGAAGCGAAATTTGAACAAACAAATGTAGGATATGGCTTAGCAAACATTAGTGCTAAACTCACAACTACCAGCGAATCTTGGATTGCTATCACTTCTCTAGCATTAAACCTCGTTAGTTTAACGAGGTTTAACTCGCCATGAGTATACAGTATTTTATAGAGGTTTTGGTAGAAAAAAATTAAAATTGAGTTATTGAGCAGATCCTAAATAGATTACAGAATTATAAAAGCAGATAATGTATGCTTACAAATACTGAGTAATAAAATGACACATACCAGAATAACCAAAAGTAGTGAACGACTTGCATATGATATTTATAATAACAATAAACTAATGGATAAAAGTTTTATAGCATCGAAGGGAATTTTGGCGAAATAAACGATAGCTGACAAAAATGGAAAATTTATTGCTTAATGATAAAATGAAATATAGTACTATAAATTTATTTATTTACCAAGGGCAGGGTGAAAAAAGGGTTATTATTTAATGATAAAAATGAAACTTAAAATAGTTAAGGAGATGGCTATTAACTATGGGAAAGCATTTGCTATGGTTAGTAAATATTGTTAATAATGTTGCTATTAATTTTAAAACTTTGGAGTTTATTATTGATAGGATTGGTTTTGTTTACATTGTATAAATGGTATTTAAA
>JAYUJS010000548.1:0-2187 GCA_043765095.1 Ferruginibacter sp. | reverse complement strand
ATCGCAAAGTGGACAAATAACAAAAGCAAAAAAAGCGGGTATTGGTGAATTATTAAAAGAAGGTGAAATGATAGCAGAAATTGTACCTGATAAAATAGAGTATGCAGTAGAGTTGTATATTGATCCGATGGATTTACCTTTATTAAGCAAAGGGCAAACAGTGCGTTTTATTTTTGATGGAGTACCCGCAATAGTATTTAGTGGCTGGCCAAAAAGTAGTTATGGCACATTTGCAGGAGTCGTAAGTGCTGTAGAAACAAATGTAAGTAGCAACGGAAAGTTTAGAGTGTTGGTAATAGAAGATGCTAAGGATAAAAAATGGCCACAAACCCTTCGTATGGGCGGTGGTGCTCAAGGCATTGCATTGTTAAAAGATGTGCCAGTTTATTATGAACTTTGGAGACATATTAATGGTTTTCCAGCGGAGTATTATCAATACCAAGATAAAGAAGAACCCAAAAAGTATTAATTGAAAATGCTATAATTTATAAAATGACAATGTCTTATAAAATATCTTTATCTTAATGAAAAAAATCATTTTTACTTTGTTTTATTTGTTTAATTTTCTATGCTCATTTGCACAAAATGAAAGAGTACTGTTTGTTGAAGATTTTATTGAAAAAGTAAAGGCACACCATCCGCTAGTAAAAGTAGCTAGCTTGCAAATAGATATAGCAAAAGCAAATTTAATGTTAGCCAAAGGAGGATTTGACCCTGCTTTGCAAATTGATATAAGTAGTAAAATGTTTGATAATAAAAATTATTATAATTATAATCAAGCAGAGCTAAAAATACCTATGCCCATTGGAGATTTAAAAACAGGTATTGAAAATAATAGTGGTAAGTTTTTATCAAGTGAAGTATCAAGTGGAAGAAGTAGCTACTTTGGTTTTGAAGTTCCTTTGGCTAAAGGGTTATTAATAGATAAGCGAAGAGCATTTTTACAGCAAGCAAAAATTGCTTTGCAACAAAATAATGCACAGAATAAAGTATTGGTAAATGAGCTGCTGCTAGATGCATATATTTCTTATTACCAATGGGCAGGGGCTACAAAATTGTATAATGTATTTGCCAATTATGTACAAATAAGTATCAATAGATTGAAGCTTGTAAAAACAGCTGTAGAAAATGGAGACAGACCTGCTATGGACTCAACTGAGGCTATTACACAATTACAAAATTTTGAATTGCTAAAAGCAGATGCTAATTCAAAACTAATAAGTGCCTCACTTGATGTAAATAATTTTGTATGGGATGGAAAAGGCATACCACAAAATATTTCAAATAATGTAATACCTGATACTTCATTTTTTAATAATAATATGGTTCAAAAAATAGAAATTGTATTACAAAATAATGGTTTGCAAAATCCTTTATTAATGCAATATAAATTTAAAATAGATGGATTAATAGTAGATAAGAGATTGAAGTATCAAAATTTATTGCCAATTATAAATCTAAAAGCTAATTTTTTAAATGACAATTATAATGTTACTAAAAATCTCGGTTCTTCACTTTTAGAAAATTTTAATAGATGGGGGTTAGATATTAAAATACCAATAAGATTTAGAGAGGGTAGGGGGCAGTATAATCTAGCAAAATTTAAAATTGAAGAAAGTACTCTAGAGTTGAAACTAAAAACACAAGAAATAGATAATAAAATAAAAGATTATACCAACCAATTTTTTTTTCTACAAAAGCAAATACAAATTGCAAGTGATGCATTAAGAAATTATAGTAGGTTATTAAAAAATGAACTACTACGTTTTAATAACGGAGAAAGTAGTTTATTTTTTGTAAATACTAGAGAAAATAAAGTAATAGAAATGCAGCAAAAAATTATAGAATTACAAGTAAAATTATTAAAAGCAAAATATACTTTTGATTGGGTGGCAGGACTTATAAATTAAAAAAGCGGCATTTTTAAGTGCCGCTTTTACAATTAAATTATTCTCCTCCTTCTATTCTAAAAGAAACTTTACAAACTACTCCCCACGATACAATTTCTCCATTGCTTACATGTACCTTTTGGTCTTTTACCCATACTGAGTCTATGTTTCTAATAGTTTTAGAAACTTCTTTTACAGCTTCTTTTACAGCATCTTCAAAACCTATTTTTGAAGTTGCTATTACTTCGATTACTTTTACTACTGCCATAATTGCTTCGTTTTAATTGTAATTAAAATT
>JAYUJS010000547.1:0-2189 GCA_043765095.1 Ferruginibacter sp. | reverse complement strand
ATACGCTTTATTTTGATTATATAAGTAAGCCAAATGAGCTTACTGTAAAAGGCAGTAATGCCATAACAGATGCAAAAGGACTATACTTTATAAACCCTACAGGAGAAGATAAAGATAAGCCAACGCAAATATGGACACAGGGAGAAACGGAGGCAAATAGCGTATGGATGGTAACCATAGATAAGCCCAACCAAAAAAGTACACAAGAAATAAGTATGACTGTGCCTAACAAATATGTAACACTTAGCAATGGTATAATGACCAGTAAAAAAGTGAATACAGATGGTACTCGTACAGATAATTGGAAAATGGATTTGCCACATGCACCCTATTTATTTTTTATGGGTGTAGGTGATTTTGCCATTGTAAAAGATATGTACAAAACAAAAGAGGTAAATTATTATGTAGAAAAAAGCCAAGAACAATATGCAAGAAAAGTTTTTGGAAATACACCTGAAATGATTAAATTTTTCTCTGAAAAATTAGGAGTAGAATTTCCATGGCAAAAATATTCTCAAATAGTAGGTAGAGATTATGTGAGTGGAGCTATGGAAAATACTACTGCTACTTTACACCAAGAAAGTGCTTACCAAAACAATCGTCAACTAGCTGATGGTAATGCTTGGGAAGGAACGATAGCGCATGAACTATTTCACCAATGGTTTGGAGATTTGGTAACGGCTGAAAGCTGGAGCCACCTTACTGTAAATGAGAGTTTTGCTAACTACAGCGAATACCTTTGGGAAGAGTATAAAAATGGCTTAGATGCAGCGCTAGAGCATAATGTAAGCGATATGCAAGGCTACTTAATGAGTGGTAGTGACACTAAAGATTTGGTGCGTTTTAAGTATTCAGATAAAGAAGATATGTTTGATGCAGTAAGTTATAATAAGGGAGGTAGAATATTGAATATGCTTAGAAATTATGTAGGTGATGATGCGTTTTTTAAATCGCTCAATAATTATTTAACAACCAATAAATTTAAAGCTGGTGAAGCTGGTTTGCTTAGGCTAGCTTTTGAAGAAACCACCGGTATGGATATGAACTGGTTTTGGAACCAATGGTATTACGGTAGCGGGCATCCGAAATTAAACATTAGTTATTTGTACGATGATACAGCTAAGAAAGCTTCTGTAATAATAGAGCAAACACAAAAAGGTAATAAAGTTTTTAAAATACCAATGGCAGTTGATGTGTATAATGGCGCAGAAAAGAAAAGATATAATGTGACCATAGAAAATAAAATTGATACATTTAATTTTATCTATACATCTAAACCAACACTTATAAATGTAGACGCTGATAAACTTTTGCTTTGCGAAAAAAAGGATGATAAAACAGAAGATAATTTTATAGAGCAATTTAAAAATGCAAAAAATTATGTAGACAGAAAAGAAGCTATTGAATTTTTTGCAAAGAAAAATAGCCCAGAATTGGCGAAAGGTTTGAGCGATAAATTTGGTGGATTAAAAATATTAACAATGCAAAAGCTTGGTACTTCTGCTTACAAAGCTGATAAAGTGGTGTTGGAACAAATAGAAGGCCTGGTAAAAACTACGAATAAAAAAGTAAAAGCTGCGGCTATAAATTATCTTGTAAAAAATGGAGATGCAAAGTATTTACCAATTTACCAAGCTGCCGTTACTGATTCTTCTTACTCAGTAGCAGGTGCGGCGCTTAAAGGTATACTTGCGCAAGACCCTGCTAATGCATTATTGCTAGCAAAAAAATTTAGTACAGATGCAAAAGGAAGTTTAGGTGTAGTAGTAAATGATGTAATGCTTAAAAATGGCACAGAGGCAGACTTTGATTTTATTTCTAACATTTATAAAAATGCTCCCCTATCTCAAGAAAAAGTAACGATGACAACAAAGTATGGTGAGTATGTTTCTAAATTAACAGATATTGCAAAAATGAAAAAAGGTATAGATAATATGATAGATTTTAGAAATGCAATACCAGGTCAGTTTAAAGAAATGGTAAGCCCAATGTTTAAAACTGCTTTTGATAAAATGACTAAAGCAAAAGGTGCGGAAATTGAAGAATATATAAAGGCTGTGTTTAAATAATCAGTTTCATAAAATACAAAAGGCTTTCAAAAATGAAAGCCTTTTGTATTTTAATAGACTTTACATTTTTTCTTTAATAGAATCCATTACTTTTTCTTTACCTAAATTAAATATTAATAT
>JAYUJS010000546.1:0-2199 GCA_043765095.1 Ferruginibacter sp. | reverse complement strand
AAGAAGCTAGTGTGTTTAGAAAACTTACTGTGGAAGAAAATATTATGGCTGTATTAGAAATGACCAAACTAAAAAAGCCGCAACAAAAAGAAAAATTAGAAACGCTGCTCAATGAATTTAGATTGCAACATGTAAGAAAAAACAATGGCGATACACTTAGCGGTGGCGAAAGAAGAAGAACAGAAATAGCTAGAGCATTAGCAGTAGATCCAAAATTTATATTGCTAGATGAACCCTTTGCTGGTGTTGATCCAATAGCAGTAGAAGACATACAGGAAATAATTGCAAAATTGAAATACAAAAATATTGGTATTCTTATTACCGACCATAATGTAAATGAAACGCTTTCTATTTGTGACCGTGCTTACTTATTAATAGAAGGTAGTATTTTTAAACATGGTACTGCAGAAGAACTAGCTAGTGATGAGCAAGTGCGAAGGCTTTATCTTGGTAAAAATTTTGAATTAAAACGAAAAGATTATTTACATGTGCAAGCAGCAGGATAATTTTTTTATAATCTTTTAAAAATATTATTGTAAAATATGAAAGCAATGATACTGGCAGCAGGGCTTGGTACTCGGCTAAAACCATTTACAGAAAAACATCCTAAAGCTTTGTTTCTAATAAATGGAAAAAGTTTATTGCAAAGAAATATTGAATATTTAAAATCTTTTGGCATTAAAGATATTATTGTAAACGTGCATCATTTTGCTGACCAAATTATTAATTCAATAAAAGAAAATAATGGTTGGGGTTGTAATGTGGTAATAAGCAATGAAATAAATGAAGTATTAGAAACAGGTGGGGGGCTTAAAAAAGCTTCTTATTTTTTTACTAAAAGTGAAGAACCTTTTGTATTAATGAATGCAGATATGCTTACCGATTTGGATATTGCAAAAATGCTAACATGGCATAAACAAATAAATGCTATTGCTACACTAGCGGTAACTGATAGGGCTACAAGTAGATATTTATTATTTAATGATAGCAATATGCTTTGTGGCTGGTTTAATGAAAAAACGGGTGAGCAAAAAGGAATTACAGGTATTAAGAAAGCATTTAGTGGTATACATATAATTTCCTCAAAAATATTTTCATTGATTGATGAAGACGGTAAGTTTTCTATGATAGATTTATACTTAAGATTGGCTACAACACAGCAAATACAAGCATTTGACCATAGCAATGGCAAATTGATAGATGTAGGCAAGCCTGAAAGCGAAGCAATAGCAGCAGATATGTTTGCATAATATTTTCTTTTTTTAAACTTTATAATTGAACTCACATTATACATATTTTTTAATATTAGCATTATCAATTGCAGGGCCACTTGCGCTTAGTTTTGATAAAAAAGTAGCTTTTTTTAAAAAATGCAAATACGTTTTTGCTGCTATGATACTGCCAGCATTGTTTTATATTATTTGGGATGGATATTTTGCAGGTGAAAAAATTTGGTTTTTTAATGCAGAGTATATTGCTACTAAAACTAATATTTATAACCTGCCATTAGAAGAGGTGCTTTTCTTTTTTGTAGTACCTTATTGCTGCACGTTTGTGTATGAATGTGTGCGATGTTATTTTCCAAAATTGCAAAGCAATAAAAAGGCAGATGGTTTATTATGGATGATTGGCTTTATACTTTTGGCGGTTGGCTTTTTTACATTAAAGCTTCGCTATACATCTTATACAAGTATATTTTTAGCTGTATTTATTTTTATAGTAATGGGCTTTAGAAAACACTTTGAGTATTTTAACAGTACTGCTTTTCTAGTTTCTTACTGTATAATTCTTATCCCATATTTTGTAGTAAATGGGTTTCTTACAGCTATACCAGTAATAACTTATAACGATACTGAAAACTTAGCTATAAGAATTTACACTATACCTGTAGAAGATATGTTTTATGGTATGCTGCTTGTAATGATGAATGTGGTTGGGTATGAAAAATTAATGAAGCGTTTTTAAAATTAGCGCTATTGTTGGCATATCAATAAAATTGCGTATTTTCTCTTATAGTATTTTAGCGCTGCCTTTGTTTACAAACAGCCTAATTAAATAGCCAAGCGTGTCAACTAGTGTATAGCCACCTAAAAAATATTTTTAATTTTATAAATCCCCATAAGTTTTGTTATTACCAAAACGATAATTAACGATTTTGAATACTAACAATGGCAGTTGTTTCATTTTTGCAAACTAAAT
>JAYUJS010000545.1:0-5849 GCA_043765095.1 Ferruginibacter sp. | reverse complement strand
TTGTACGAAGTAAAGAAATTGCTACTAACATTCCTACCAAATAAGGAATAATTCTTATAGCAGTTTCAAAGCCACCTTTTGCACCAGTAATAAATGAGTCAAACACATCTATTTTTTTATAAATACCTCCAAGTACAATTAAAATAAAAATGAGCAGTATTAAACCATTGCTTAATGCGCCAGAAAAAAATTGTAGGCTATCGGAATCTAAGGTTTTTAGATAAATAAGCAGTAATAAAATGATACCTGTAATACCAAATACCCAAAGCAGAATGGCAGGCTGAAATACATTTATTTTTTGCTTAAATGAGATTATTAGCATAGCTGCAATAGTAGCTACAAAAGTGGCTATCATGCAGGGTATAAAAATATCTAACGGGTTTGCGGCTTTGGCTGCTGCACGCAAAGCTATAATGCTTACAGGTATAAGGGTAAGTCCGCTTGCGTGCAAGCATAAAAACATTATTTGTGAATTACTAGCTTTATCTTTTTCTACATTTAAAGTTTGCAAACTTTCCATTGCTTTAATTCCAAAAGGTGTTGCTGCATTATCTAACCCTAATAAATTTGCCGAAAAATTCATCATCATGTGCCCTACTGCTGGATGCCCTTTTGGAATATCAGGAAAAATTTTTGAAAAGAAAGGACTTATTATTCTGCTTAATAAATTAATGCCGCCTGCATTTTCTGCAACAGATAAAAAGCCCATAAATAATGCCAATAAGCCAATAAGCCCAATACATAATTTTACAGCACTATCACAGGTTTCTACTACTCCATTGGCAGCTTGTATTTTATAAGTGAAATATTTACCATCTGCTTTTTTTATAGTACTAAGACCATTGGTCGTATCTATCTTTTTTGATAAAAGCGATGCTGCAATTTTTATATCTATTTGTGTAGAGTCTTTTGTACACACTTTTATGGTATCACCAGCTTTACCAGTAACCATATTGGTAAAAATATTTTTATTGCCACTATTGGGGAAAATAAAACCTTTTATACAAGCTAGACTTATTGCTAAAATTATAAATGCAGACCAAATACGAGATAATGCCATTAAGTTAGATTTTTGACTTTTTTATTTTAGAAGTAGGACTAAGAATTAAAATTTTATTTTCTGTTTATTTAATTTGGTAAATTATGAATTTAATTTGAAATGTTGAAAATAGTTTTTCTTCACTGCCTCAGCCCTTCCTTCTCCACTTCATATAGAGGGTGGTACCAATATTAAGCAAATAATTTTCCAATAGATTTTAACACTCTTTCGAGTAATGTTTCGTGGAAAGAAAGATTATGCTAATTAATAATTTTAATTTTATTACTGCTTCATCTAATACATAATTAAAGATGAATAAAGATGTACTGATGAAATGTGCGACGCCAATGAAGATGACCATAGCTGCTTCTTTGCCTACCTACAACTATTTATAACAGCGAAGCTTTAATTACTTTCTAATAGCATATCGCTGTACGAATTTTTAATAAAGTCACATGCTGGTATTTGAAAAAAACTTGCATAAAAGTTACACTGTTCTTGCAGTTTTTCTTTTTCAATACCTCCATTATTGTCTATTGCTTCTACTTCTACAAAAGTTCCTAATCCTTCCACTTTATCAAAATGAAATTTTACATTGTCTATAAAATAAATTTTTCTTTTTTTATCTACTATTACTTTTATGCCATGCAGCATTTCTAAAATTTGTTTTAAGGCATGGTTAGGTGTATGTTTGTATAATAAAATATTAGATTGTTTTGCTCCTGCAAAATCTTTTCTACTATACCATATCAATGCATTTTCAATATTACCCTCTCTAAGTTTTAATCTTCCTTCGGATACATTATAATAAGTGTCTTTTTGGTTATCTTCTCCAATAAAAATTGGTTGTAATGATTTTAATTTTTCTTCTAATTTATCCAAGATATTTGTTACTGCTTTAAATTCAATATTTATATGTGCCATATTTTTTGTGCAAACATAGTTTATCTATCTTTTTTACCACATATACAATTTGATTGTTTAAAATTATTTGCAAAGCTTAACTTTGACTTATGTCAAAATCGCTTAGCATACTAAGTAACTCTATGCGGCTAACGCTACAAGAGCTTAAAGTAAACAAAACAAGAACTGCCCTAAGCCTTACTGGTGTAGCGTTTGGTATATTTTGTATTATTGGTGTACTAGCTGTTGTAGATAGTTTGGAACATAATATACAAAATGAAGTGAGTAGCCTTGGTAATAATACAATTTATATAGATAAATGGGATTATAGCGGCGGACCTGATAAACCTTGGTGGAAAATGCGTGCTAGACCTGTGATGAAATTTGAAGAAATGGGTATGGTAAAAGAGCGATCTCAACTAACACAGGATGTTACTTTTTTAATGCAAACTGGCGGAAATTTGGCTCACCAAAGTGATCTATTACAAAATGTTTCAGTATACGGCATAAATGAAGCGCAGACTATTATACAACCAATAAAATTTTTGGACGGTAGATTTTTCTCTACATCAGAATTTATGAACGGTAGTAATGTATGCTTGATAGGTTTTGAAAATGCGGAGAAGCTATTTGGCACTGCAGAAAAAGCAACGGGAAAACAAGTAGCTGTAAAAGGAAAAATGATGACAGTTGTTGGTGTAATGAAAAAGGAAGGAAAAAATTTTGTAGGTTGGGATTATGATAATTGTATAATGATGCCTTATCGTTTTTGCAAACAAATATTTGATGAAAAAAATGCTAACCCAATATTGATTGTAAAAGGAAAAGAAGGGGTAAGTAGTGATGCGCTTTATCAAGAGCTAAGAGGAATAATGAGACAAATTAGAAAACTAAGTCCTACTACTGAAGATGATTTTTCGTTAAATAGTGTAGAGGCTTTTAGTAAAGCAATATCTGGTTTTTTTGGTACACTAAATATTGTAGGTGGTTTTATTGGAGGCATAAGTTTAATTGTTGGTTTGTTTGGCATTGCCAATATTATGTTTGTAACGGTAAAAGAAAGGACTTCGGTAATTGGGTTAAAAAAAGCTATTGGTGCAAAGAGCTCATCCATACTTTTAGAGTTTTTAATGGAGGCTGCATTTATGTGCATAATAGGTGGTTTTATTGGATTGTTTTTTGTGTGGCTACTTACGTTGGTATTATCTGGCCCTTTAGAATTTCCTGTTTTTATATCTATGCCCTTGCTTATTACATCGCTAATAATATGTATTATAGTTGGTATTTTAGCTGGAATTATACCTGCAAGGCAAGCAGCAAAAATGGACCCTGTGAAGGCAATAAGAAGTTAAGTGAATAAAAAAAAATTGGCTAAGAGGTAATATGAGAAAAATAGTTTTAGGCTAAAAAATGCTAAGAGAGAGATTTTGTCTAAAAGGTGTTAAAGTGTAAGAAATTAAAAGGGTTTGTACTAAGAAAAAAAGTTAAATACTTTATCTACAAATTTAGTTTTAAACTTTGAACCTTAAATTACGAATTTTAAACCTTTCTTAATTTTTCTTTCTTAAATGCAGGGTGAAACTGATGTAGTGTTGTTCTTAAAAACTCTCTGTCTAAATGTGTATATATTTCTGTAGTGGTAATGCTTTCATGCCCTAGCATTTCTTGCACGGCTCTTAAGTCCGCACCACCTTCTACCAAATGTGTAGCAAATGAATGACGAAATGTATGTGGTGAAATAACTTTGGTAATACCTGCTTTTTTTGCTAATTCTTTTATAATTAAAAAAATCATTACCCTTGTAAGCCCTGCCCCTCTTCTATTTAAAAATAAAATATCTTCTTTACCAATTTTAATGTCAATTTGGTTTCTAATATTTTCTCTATATATGCCTATATATTTTATAGCATCTCTACCTATGGGAATCAATCTTTCCTTATCGCCTTTTCCTACAACTCTTATGTAGCCTACATCTGTATGCAGTTGGCTTATTTTTAAATTTACGAGCTCACTCACCCTTAAACCACAGCTGTACAACATTTCTAGTATCGCCTTATTTCTTTGCCCTTCTGGTTTGCTAAGGTCTATCGTTGCTATAATTTTTTCTATCTCTTCAAAAGATAATGTATCGGGCAGTTTTCTTTGGCTCTTTGGAGCTTCTAATAACGCTGCAGGGTCTATGGTTATAATTTCTTCAATTAAACAAAATTTAAAAAAACTTTTTAATCCACTAATCATACGAGCTTGCGAAGTATTTGTCATACCAAGCTCATGAATCCATTTTGTAAATTTTTCTAAATCTTTTAATGTTATTGCATCTAGATTTTTTATATCGGCGGCAGATTGTAAAAAATTAGTGAAATGTTGTACATCTCTCAAGTAAGCTTCCACGGAGTTTTCAGATAAAGATTTTTCTAATCTTAACCAAGCTTTATATCCTTTTTTATGAGATTCCCACATTAGCTAAAAAGTTCTTTTTAATAAATTTGATAATAAAATAAATTAAACATTAATTTCGTAGCACAAGTTATATTTATTTTCATTATGGTATCTTCAATGCTTCGAGTTCATAAAAAAAAATTATTGGTACAACGAAAACCATTTAGGCGTTTTTTAAATAAAATGGAAAAAACACCTGCTGTAGGTATTGATAAAATGACGGCTGCAATTGATAAAGAAGTGTGGCAAGAAATAGAATGCTTAACATGTGCAAATTGTTGCAAAAAAATGACTCCAACATTTACTCCAAAAGACCTCAAAAGAATATCAGCACACTTTGGCCAAACAGAAGAGGAGTTTAAAATAAAATGGTTAAAAAAAGGTAGAGACGGAGATTGGACAAACACAACACAACCTTGCCAATTTTTAAATTTAAAAGATAATAAATGTAGCATTTATGACGTGCGACCTGAAGATTGTGCTGGCTTTCCACATTTAAAAAAGAAAAAATTTGAACTTTATGCACACGTGCATAAACAAAATATTGACTATTGCCCTGCAACATTATCTATGGTAGAAAAGCTTATAGGAAGAGTGGAAGCATTGAAAATTGTTGTATAATTTTATGTATAAATATTTAATGTCTAATTTATTTGCTAAATTAAAAAATGTAAAATTGTAAATTAAGTAAGAATAAAATTTATTAAAATTTTACATAAATTAAAACACTAACCAATAATATTAAATATTTATTTTTCATTTACATTAGTTTGTATTACAATTTTTTAAAAAATAGTTGTAGTATAAATACATTATAAAAAAGCAAAAGCCTTTAATTTTTTAGATTAAAGGCTTTTGCTTTATTAAAAGTGAGTTCTATTTAAAATCGGCATCACTCACTCCTTCATTAAATTTTATACTAGTATATTTCATATCAAATACTTGACCATCATTTGTTCTAATAATATTATGCGGCATTAAAAGCGCTCCAACCTTTTTGTAGTCTTTGTATTCTACTGTTAATGGTATATCCACCTCTCCTTGCTTACTAGTTGTTTCTTCTTGCAATAATAAACCTGATTTACTAGAGTATTGCTGCACCGAAACCCTGCCGCTTGGAAAAGTTATTTTTAAACGATACGTATCTTCATCTCCTACTTTTCCTTTGCCCACATATTCTTTGTTATTGTAATTTAATTGTGGTATAACGCCATTATCGTCCATAGATTCTTTTAACTCGCCTTCTTTTAAATTTTCCTTTTGTGGCCCTTGTTGCTGATATCCTTTACCCCCATCAAATACCATTTTATAAACAGTCATTTCACCCATTTTTAATTCTGTAAAAGCCTTACTAGGGTTCATTTTCTTTTCTATACCAGTAATATCTCTACCCATCATTTGCATACTTGCAGTAGCGTAAATACTGGTTATTTTTCTTGCTTCCTCTTTTCCACCTATTGCTTTAAAA
>JAYUJS010000544.1:0-2203 GCA_043765095.1 Ferruginibacter sp. | reverse complement strand
AAATTTACAAACTCCTTCAACCCTACAAACGATTTTTAATAACCTTCAATTTTCAACAAGCTTCAACCTTGATTCTTGAACTCTTTTACCAGCTGCGCAGCTACCACTTCACCACTAATTAAAGATGGAGGAACACCAGGCCCAGGCACCGTTAATTGCCCTGCATAATACAAGTTAGTTACTTTTCTGCTCTTAAGAGATGGTTTTAATATTGCAGTTTGCATTAAAGTGTTTGCTAAACCATAAGCATTTCCCTTAAAAGCGTTGTGTTCATTAACAAAATCAGATACGGAGTAGGAACGTTTATAGATTATTGCATCTGCTATACTGTTATTAGTTTGTTGCTCAAATCTACTTAGGATTTTATAAAAATATTCATCCCTTAGCTTTTCATCATCCCCTTCAAGCCCTGCTGCTATTGGTATAAGAAAAAAAAGATTCTCCGCACCAATAGGTGCTACTTTATTATCTGTTACTGAAGATGCACATACATAAAACAAGGGCTCTGTAGGCCACATAGGTGTATCATATATTTCTTTGCCATGCTTATCAAAATCTACATCAAAAAATAAGGAGTGATGCTCCACATTTTTCAATTTTTTATTTAAACCAACATAGTATAATAAGCAAGAAGGAGCCATTACTCTTTTGTCCCAATATGTTTTTGTATAGCTTCTATACTTTTCTTCTAATAATATTGTTTCTGTAAAATGATAATCTGCTGCAGAAATTATAGCATCAGCAAAGAATATTTCCTCCCCTTTTGATGAGATGGTAGTTACAGAAATCGCTTTGCCATTTTCAACATTTATTCGCTTTGCATTTTGCCCAAAATGTGTTTTAACACTTAGTTCTGTAGCCAATTTATGCATAGATGTAGCCACTGTATTTAACCCTCCTTCAGGATACCAAGTGCCGAGTTTTATATCTGCATAATTCATTAAACTGTACAAAGCTGGTATATTTTGTGGCAATGCTCCTAAAAATAAAACAGGAAATTCCATTAACTGCACAAGTTGTGGATGCTTAAAATATTTACCAATATGCTTTTTCATATTCGTAAAAACATCTAACTTTAAAATACCTTTTGCCAGTTCAATATCTGCAAATTCCAACAAAGATAAACTTGGTTTAAAAACTAATTTTTTTACCCCTACTTCATATTTATACAACGCTTCTTCTAAAAATTTATTTAATTTTTCACCACTACCTTTTTCTATACTTTCAAATAATCTTTTTAGCGATGAATAATCTGCAGGAATATCTATTTTATTTTTTGGGTAATAAACTGAGTAAGACGGGTCAAGCCTTTTAAGAGAATAGTACTCAGAAACTTTTTTACCAAAACATCCAAAGTACCGTTCAAATACATCGGGCATCCAATACCAACTTGGCCCCATATCAAATGTAAAACCTTGTGCTTTAAATTTTTGTGCTCGTCCTCCAGGCTGCATATGTTTTTCAAGCAAGGTAACATCCCATCCTGCTTTAGCCATAAAACTAGCGGCTGATAAACCAGCAAAACCACTGCCAATTACTATTACTTTCTTCATTAAACTTAAATACGTGGTTACATGATTGTGAGATGCGAAATTAAGAAATTTGAATTTGATAAATTAACTGTAGTTTAAAGTATTAAAATTATATATAAAGGACTAACTTATGCAGTTATAGAATAGTTTAACTATAAAGATGAAACTTTGTGTAAAAATGGATATTTAACATCTGACAAAATTTGAAAATTAAAAATTTTTGCAATGTCACAATTTAGAGCAATAAGATTGGCAATAAATGAAAAATAAAAAATGAGCTGGGGTTAATAGTGAGGCAACTGCTAAATATATCGTTATCAGATGCACAAAAAGAACTTTAGTTGTAGCAAGGTCAATAAGAATAAAATTTAAAGTAAAAGACTGAAATGCAGACGCTTTTTTGTTACCAAATAATGAACAATTACCTATACGTGCTGTACCAATGGAATTGATGTATTTAGTGGTTATACCAACTTAAAATAAACTAATGTACAATCCTTTGCACACAGATGTAAAACTTTATTAGATGCAATAAATTGTTATTGTAATATTAAAAAAAATTAGTTTAAGGTTAAAGCATCTGCTATTTTTCTATCATTACTCAATTTTGGTATTTTATTTTGTCCACCAAGCTTTCCTATGCTTTTCATATAATTTTTAAAACCGTGTTG
>JAYUJS010000543.1:0-2207 GCA_043765095.1 Ferruginibacter sp. | reverse complement strand
ATTATCATTAATATGCCGAGAGGCTTCCAAACCATGCACCAGCTTATATCTTTTAAAAGCCAAAATACAATATGCAAATTTTCCATTTTACGATACTTAGCAGGTATGCTACTCAATTCAGGTTTTTCCATTCTGTTTATTTTTCGGTATAAAAGAGGCTAAAAATAGAAAAAAAATAATAATCTTTTGCAGTCACTTAAATTTGCGCAAAGAAAATACATTTTGGATAATACAATTTTACTTAAAGCTTTTACCAATATGTGCCAAGCAAAAGCAATGGCAGCTACATATGAAGCTAATAGAATTATTTGCAAATATGTGCACAGTACAAGCCGTGGGCATGAAGCTATACAGTTAGCTACGGCTTACAATTTATTGCCTAGCGATTATGTAAGCCCATACTACAGAGATGAAAGTATGATGCTTGGCATGGGTTTTTCGCCCTACACCATGATGCTACAATTGCTTGCCAAAGGCGAGGATATTTTTACAGGTGGCAGAAGTTATTACAATCATCCAAATTATAGAGGGGCGGATAAGCCAACCATTATACATCAAAGCAGCGCTACGGGTATGCAGGCTATACCCACTACGGGTGTGGCACAGGGATTGAAGTACAAGCAACATTTAGAAATGGGCGAAGGGAAGTTGGCAAAGGGAAGTTGGCAAAGGGCAACTGAAAACTTCGAACTGCCAACTGCCAACTACCAACTTCCAATTGCTTTATGCTCATTAGGTGATGCATCCGTAACAGAAGGTGAAGTAAGTGAAGCTTTTCAATTTGCAGCTTTGCATCAGTTGCCTATTATTTTTTTGGTACAAGATAATGATTGGGGTATAAGCGTAACAGCCGCAGAAGCAAGAACTAGTAATGCGTATGAATTTGTAAAAGGTTTTACAGGTATAAAAAGAATAAGCATTGATGGTGCAAATTTTGAAGAAAGTTTTACTTGCATGAAAGATGTAATAAAAGACGTTCGTGAAAATTATTGTCCTTATTTGGTACATGCAAAAGTGCCATTGCTTGGACATCATACAAGCGGTGTGCGAAAAGATTTTTATAGAGAAGATACAGAATTAGCTAAGCAAGCAGAACAAGACCCTTTTTTACATTTACGAAAAACATTATTGCAAAATGGTATACCAGAAAATGAATTATTGCAAATAGAAAATGATGCTATAAAATATATACAATTAGAATTTGATAAAGCGGTTGCATCTCCGGAGCCACTTGCATCTTCTGTATCCAAAAATATTTTTGCACCTACCAATATTATAGAAGAAAAAGGTGAAAGAACACCCGCTGGCAATGAAAAAATATTAATGGTTGATGCCGCATTATTTGCCATAGGAGAAATAATGGAAGATTACCCTGAAGCATTGCTGTATGGGCAAGATGTAGGGCGTAGACTAGGCGGGGTTTTTAGAGAAGCTGCTACACTTGCAGAGCAGTTTGGAGACCATAGAGTTTTTAATACTGCTATACAAGAAGCCTACATTATTGGCAGTACTGTAGGTATGAGTGCTGTGGGTGTAAAACCAATTGTAGAAGTACAATTTGCAGATTATATTTACCCAGGGTTAAACCAATTGGTTACTGAAATTTCAAAAAGTTGCTACTTAAGTTGTGGTAAATTTAATGTGCAAACGCTCATACGAGTGCCTGTAGGTGCGTATGGAGGTGGTGGCCCTTACCATAGCGGAAGTATAGAGAGTACATTGCTTACCATTAAGGGTATAAAAATAGTGTACCCAAGTTGTGCTGCAGATATGAAAGGCTTGCTAAAAGCGGCTTTCCATGACCCTAACCCAGTGGTAATGCTAGAACATAAAGGTTTATACTGGAGCAAAGTGCCTGGCACAGAAGAGGCAAAAAATATTGAACCAAGTAGAGACTATATTATTCCATTAGGCAAAGGAAATATTTTATTGCATGCCAATGATAAAAAAATAAAACTTGGCGAAACTTGTTGCATTATTACTTACGGCATGGGTGTATATTGGGCTAAAGCTGCGGCAAAAAGTTTTGATGAGCAAGTAGAAATTATAGACCTGAGAACATTGTTTCCACTAGATGAAGCACTCGTGTTTGCTACTGTAAAAAAACATGGAAAATGTTTGATACTAACAGAAGAGCAACAAAATAATTCATTCGCTGAAGCACTTGCAGGTAGAGTATCTAAAGCATGTTTTAAAAACTTGGATGC
>JAYUJS010000542.1:0-2209 GCA_043765095.1 Ferruginibacter sp. | reverse complement strand
CATAGGTTATTACTTTAATGCTATATATACCTTTTGGTTGGTTACTAAAATGCAAATTAATGTTGCCATCTTGTATAGGGTTAGGGTAAATTGTAATCATTGGATTTGCATCTTGTACTATTTCTACTACTGCTGCTACCATAGCTATTGCAGAGTATTTAATACTGCCATTGCTATTGGTTATTTTTACTCTATACCAGTTGGCCCCTTTACTAGCAGCTGCATCTATTTTTGTGTATGCAGTGTTATCGCCATTGTTAGATGTTGGTTCAATAATACCAAGTAATGCTTTAAAATTTGTACCGTCATTGCTTTGTTCTACTGTGTAATTAGATACATTTTTTTCGTTGGCAGTACCAAAGTTTATTTTTATAGTTTTATCTATATTTCTAGCTGCTGCTATGGTTGTAAAATTTATATTGGCTGCTTGTTTAAATACAATCATAAACCTATCTGCGGCTTTGCTGGCTGCGTTTGTAGTTATATCAAATGTATAGCTTGTAACATTTGCAAAGCTTATAACTGTTGCTGTTTGCAAAAATTTATCTATTAACAATGCTTCTAGTTCTGTATTATCCAATAACGATGGGTCTATATCAAAACGATATGGTGCGACTCTTGTGCCTGTAAGTGATAATTTTATAGTATCCGTTATTTGTAATGCGGGGCGTCTTTCGGCAATTAAATTTGTATTACTGTTTTTAATAGCCAAATTATCTGCGGTATTACTTATTTTTCTAACGTCATTATTATCTATAGCTAAACCAAAGCTGTTATCAAAATTTAAAAAAACTCCGTCAGCTAAATAAATTGAATTGTCTATATCTTTTGCAAATAAGTTTATTTCTAATGTAGGTATTGTAACGCCGATGCGGCTTACATTTATACTGCCACTCCTTTTGTCTGTTTCTTTTACAACTACACTGCCAGCACCACCGCTATTAGATTGTACAAATATAGCTTCTCCACTTTCTATAAAATTACGTACAGCACCTCCTATTTTTTTATAATCGCCTGTTGATAAATCGTAAATGTAGGTTTCATACGCTCCTAAGTTGTAAACCCCAGCACTGTTGGGATTCCAAACAGTAAATGCATTTACGATATTGGTTTTGGTTATTGTTGCAAAGTTTATTCGGCTAGGGTATGGGTTGCCAATACACCTGTATTTATTTGCTATTACATTAAACGTTTGGTTTCCCATGCGCACGTCTCCTTTTATACGTAGGTTCGTTTCGCCTAAGCCAAATTGAGTTACACTTCTATCACCTCTTACAAATACAAAATAACCGTTGTCATTTGCTATTTTACTGCTAGTATTTGTTACATCTACAAATGCATCTGTAGCACCATCATAGCTTTTCATAGAGGCTCTTTGAGAATAAACATCCATACCTGCCGAAGTACCTGCAGGGCCTGTAATTTGTGTGCCATATAATGTGGAAGTCAGTGAGCCTCCTTCTCTCCATGCATCAGTTACTGTAGGGGATGTGGCTATTATTACTGGAGTTGCTAATAATCTCCATGCTTTTTTTGCAAATAAATAACGCTCTATATTTACTTTGCCCATTATGGTATTGCCTGTATTTATACCGCCATTGGTTATGTCGTTAAAGTTGGCAGTACTGTTTACATTAGATACGAGTGTTAGGTTATCATTTGTTGTAAATGTTTTACTATTTACGTTACTAAAAGATAGTGTACTAGTAACTCTTAGTGTATCATTTAATGTAGAGGTTAGGGAAGTATTTTCGCCTATTATTAAATTTTTAATTGTTTTAGATGTAAAGTTACTACCTGCTATGTATACGCCTGCAAATGCCAATTTAAAGCTTCCATTTGTACAATCAATACCATTTGTGCTCGTTGGTATTCCATATAAATCAAATTGACCTAAGCCATTTATACTTACTTGTGCACCTGTTTGTACATCTAAATTTTTACACATTGCTATACCAGATGTTATTATTGGGTAAAAACTTAGCCCTGCTGGTATAATAACGTTGTTTAAAGCTGTTGGTACTCCTGGGCACCAATTTGCTGCATTAAACCAATTGTTATCTACTCCACCCCAGGTATATTGAAGTTTTACATTTACATTAGCAGTAGGGGTAGTTGTTCCACATACATTTGTATTGGTAGCAGTATAAGTTCTACTTATTATTGGCTTGCTATAAATTGTATTTGCCAGGCTACCTGTGTATGGTAT
>JAYUJS010000541.1:0-2216 GCA_043765095.1 Ferruginibacter sp. | reverse complement strand
CAGCAACGCAGTTAGTATTATTCTATAGCTTAGATTTTCAAAAAAATAGCGGTTAATCAATTTTAAATTTATTGAATAATAAAAGCTAAATTATAGTACAACTTATCAACGAAGTCCCAATACACTTCGCTATCGGAATAAACTACGCCACTGAAATTCAATCAAGGCTTTACTGCCTGCCCATAAAACAAAAAACCATTAACTTTAGGTTAATGGTTTTAAATCTAACATCATATCTCTAATAATCTAACGTCTAATTTATGCTACCGCTTTCCCCACTAAATCCGCAGCCTCACTCAGCAAAATAGCACTCTGTACTTTTAATCCACTATCATCTATTAATTTTTTAGCTACATCTGCATTAGTACCTTGCAAGCGCACAATAATTGGAATATTTATGTTGCCAATACTTGTGTAAGCATCTATAACACCCTGTGCCACTCTATCGCAGCGCACAATACCTCCAAAAATATTTATTAATATTGCTTTTACTTTAGGGTCTTTCATAATAATGCGGAAACCAGCTTCCACCGTAGTTGCATTTGCACTACCGCCTACATCTAAAAAATTTGCAGGCTCACCACCACTTAGTTTTATCATATCCATAGTAGCCATTGCAAGTCCAGCACCGTTTACCATACAACCCACATTTCCATCAAGCTTTACAAAGTTTAGGTTAAACTTTCCTGCCTCTACTTCCGTAGGGTCTTCTTCGCTCACATCTCTCAATGCTGCAATATCTGCATGGCGCATTAGTGCACTATCATCCACATTCATCTTACAATCTACTGCTATTATTTTATCATCGCTTGTTTTAAAGAGTGGGTTTATTTCTAACATTCCACAATCCAAACCCACATAAGCGTTGTATAAATTGGTAACAAATTTTACGCAATTTTTTAAAGCCTCACCAGTTAGGCCAAGGTTAAAAGCAATTTTTCTTGCTTGAAATGCAAGTAAAGTACTACTTGGGTGTATCCATTCTTTAAATATTTTCTCAGGTGTATCGTGTGCTACATCTTCGATGTTCATACCGCCTTCGGTGCTGTACATTATTACATTTTCGCCTTTTGTTCTGTCTAGTAAAATAGATAAATAAAATTCCTTTACAGGGTTTGCTCCTTCATAATAAACATCTTGCGCTACTAATATTTTATTTACTACTTTACCAGCCTCGCCAGTTTGTATGGTTACTAATGTTCCACCTAGTAAGTTTGTAGCAATTGTTGTTACATTTTCTGCACTTTTTGCAACAGCAACACCTCGTTGCTCTTTACCTACAATGCTTCCTTTACCTCTTCCGCCAGCATGTATTTGTGCTTTTACTACCGCAAATTTGCTGCCGTAAGTAGTGTTTATAAATCGATAAGCTTCTTCTGCTTCTGCAACTGTACTACACGCTACACCTTCTTGCACTGGTACATTGTATTTTTTTAATAATTCTTTTGCTTGATATTCGTGTAGATTCATATTGAAAATGTTTTTGCGAAGATAAGGAAAAAGCCCCCTAAATGTCCCAAGGTGGACTTTTACAACTTAAAAATTTTAACGCTATATTTAATTTTAGTGCGATGTTACTTCTTAAGAAATAATAAGATATTGGGTAATAAAGAATCTGTCATCATAACATTTCTAGAAAATATTTTTTGAATTATTTGGGTGAGAAAATATGAAGGATACCACATTTTAACATCAACTAAATTTTAAGCTTTTATTGTATTGATTTCTTTTAATAAATAAATTATCTTTGCACTTTAAATATAGTAGAAATGAAAAAATTATTTATTGTGTTTATGATAATGTTAAGTTTTACATTGTTGTTATCAAGCTGTGGTGCTAGCAAAAAAACAGGTTGCCCGGGCACTGAAGGAATTATAAAATAAAAATATGAACTGGAAAGAATTTAAAGATGAAATTGGCTTAGAAGCAATCGTAAAGAAATCTAGTGAAAAACCACAGGTTATTTTTAAACATAGCACACGCTGCTCTATAAGTTCAATGGCAAAAAGTAGGCTTGAAAGAGCTGATGAGCCAAGCAATATAGATTTTAATTATCTAGACCTTATTGCGCACAGAAATATCTCTACTAAAATTGCAGATGATTTTAGTGTAGACCATGCTTCACCGCAAGTGCTTATTATAAAAAACGGTGAATGTATTTATGATGAAAGCCATAGTAGTATTAGCATGGATGAGATTGTGGAAGCGGTGGGGTA
>JAYUJS010000540.1:0-5895 GCA_043765095.1 Ferruginibacter sp. | reverse complement strand
ATGCAAGCTTTGGTGAATTATTTGCATGGGTAATTGGTTGGGCATTAATAATGGAATATTCTATTGGTAATATTTATGTAGCTTATTCTTGGAGTGATTATTTTACTTCGTTTTTAGAAAAATTACATATTCATCTACCTCAATATTTATCTACTAGTTATATGGAATCAAAGCATGCTACAGAAAAAGGTACAGATAATATATATATTTTAAATGCTTGGAATAATTCACCAAAAATTGGTTCACTAAGAATAATATTTGACTTGCCAGCTTTGATTATAAATATGCTTATAACATATTTAGTTTATAGAGGAGTAAAAGAAAGCAAAAATTTTAGCAACGCTATGGTAATTTTAAAATTGGCTGTTGTGAGTTTAATAATATTGGTAGGAGGTTATTTGGTTTTGAGTAATGGGCTAATGAGTAATTGGATACCAAAAAATACCGAAGGTGTAAAATCTTTTATGCCAAATGGATTTGGCGGTGTAATGGCAGCGGTAGCAAGTGTTTTCTTTGCATATATTGGTTTTGATGCCGTAAGTGTAATGGCAGAAGAAAGTAAAAACCCACAGAGAGATTTACCTAAAAGTATGATTTACTCATTGGTTATTTGCACCGTTATTTATATTTTACTAACGCTCGTTTTATCTGGTGCGGTAGATTATAAAAACTTTGAAGGAGTAGGCGACCCTCTTGCTTTTATTTTTGAAAAACAAAACTTAAATGTAGGATGGATGCAGTTTTTGGTTTCCATTTGTGCGGTAGTAGCCATGACAAGTGTATTGCTTGTATTTCAAATGGGGCAGCCTCGTATATGGATGAGCATGAGCCGTGATGGACTACTACCTCCTGCTTTCCAAAAATTGCATCACAAATTTAAAACACCTTCGTTTGCAACAATCATTACAGGCTTAGTAGTGGGTGTACCTATTTTATTTACTGATAAAACTTTTGTACTTGACTTTACTAGTATTGCAACACTATTTGCATTTGTATTGGTGTGTGGTGGTGTTTTATTAATTCCACGAAAAGAAAAAGTAGCTGGTAAGTTTAATATGCCTTATATAAATGGTAAGTTTATTTTTCCAGCAATTGTAATTGGTTCAATTATTTTATTATCAATCTTAGGGAATAATTTTTTTGAAGATAAAATAGATTTTAGCAAAGAAAAAAGAACAGATGCCTTAGCTAGTATTATTCCTGCTAAAAGTTTTGATACTGCCTCAATAGCTAAAAATTTTGAAAATGCTTTATTGCTTGAAAATAAAAGTGATACAGTTTTTAAAGATTTAAAAGATTCAGTTGCTAAAAGAACTATTGCTGCTGATAAAATATTATTTGCCCAAAAGTATATAAGTATTGAAAATACTGAGCAAAGTAGAACCATGAAAGTTTCTATGATTATTTTTTGGTTATTAATGCTGGGTTTAGCCATACTTAGTTTTCTAAAAAACTATTCGCTTATACCATTACTTGGTGTAGCGTCTTGTTTGTATTTACTTACAGGTATGACGCTAGCAAATTGGCTTTGGTTTGGTGCTTGGTTAGGCTTAGGATTAATTGTTTACTTTTTGTACGGATATAAGAAAAGTAAGCTGGCTGGGGAAAATGAAGTTTTATAGTTTTTTATATAAAAGTTGTTCATTAGTTTATTGGTTAATTAATTGTTTGTTTTTATGGCTGAATTATTTTTTAAAAGTTTTGTATAACAAAATTTGTAGCATTTTTAGCTCCGCCTTATTTTTTTAAAAAAACCCTTTCCGCTTTTGCTGGCAGACAGATTCTCAACAAAATATTTATACACATAAGTTAAGTTTGTTTTTTAAGTAAATCTTATTACGAAAGCACAAACTCATTTAACTTTGTACAAAATATATTTAGCAAAAAAATGAAATACGAAGTAGGTGATAACATTATCGTAAGAGCAACTGACGAAGATGGCAAAGTAATTGAAATTATGAACGAGCAAATGGTGATGATAGAAGTACGTGGTGTAAGATTTCCAGCTTATCAAGACCAAATAGATTTTCCTTATTTTAAAATGTTTAGCAAGCCTAAGGTACTTGAAAAGAAAAACATTTATGTAGATAATATTAAAAGAGAAAAACCTGTAAAAAAGCAAAAAGTTGGAGATGGTGTTTTCTTAAATTTTTTACCCATTTATGATAAAGATATTTTTGATGATGATGTAGTTGAAAAATTAAAAGTATATCTTATCAATAAAAATGAAGAGGGTTATGATTTTAACTACAATTTAATGTTTAATGGCAACAGCTCATTTAACCTAAAAAGTAATATAGAAGGTTTGTCAGAATTTTATTTGCATGATGTAAGCTTTGAAGATATGGGTGAAGCACCAAAATTTGAATTTGAATTTTCACTTTCCAATTTTGAAAAAAAGAAAGCACCAGCACACGAAGTTTTTTTTAAACTAAATGGCAAAAAATTATTTAAAAAAATAGAAGAAACACAGCAAAAAAATGAAGCCTCTTTTGCTTATGAATTATTTACCCATTACCCAGATAAAGTACATGATGAAAAAGTAGATTTGAGTAGACTTGGTAGTGCGGGCTTTCGAATGTATGATGCGGGTAAAATTATAGAGAATCTTCCACCTGCAAGAACAGTCGTAGATTTACATATTGAAAAATTAAACAATCACTGGGAAGATCTTACAACTTTTGAAATATTAACCACACAGCTAAATAATTTCGAAAAATATTATGAGTTAGCAATTGCACACAAGCAACTATCGCTAATAGTAATACACGGAATAGGGGGGGGCAAGCTGAAAGACGAAATACACGAAATGTTGAAATTAAAAAAAGAAGTAAAATCTTTTGTAAACCAGTATCATCAATTGTATGGTTATGGTGCTACGGAAATATTTTTCAATATTTAATGAAAGTTTTTAAAATATTTTATAGACATACCAGTCTTTATAAAATACTTTTAAGTTTAAAATAACTAGCTAATGTTGGCAACCCTATTTTAGAAATATTGTTTAGTGGTAGGTGCGTAATGAATTTAATGGCTGGTGTTCCATGTATTTAGAGATGGGTGTCCTGCCCACCTCTTCTTAATGTTTAACATACAAATCAATTTTAACTTCTTTCTGTCAATAATTTTTCAGTAACAATTTTGCTTAGTGTTTCATTTGTTTTTTTACCATAACTCACAATCATACTACCATCAAATTTTTCAATAGAAATTACTTTTACAACAAGCCCTAAGTGAAGGCTTCTGCTGTTTAAGAATTTTAAAA
Source organism: Ferruginibacter sp. (assembly GCA_043765095.1). GTDB lineage: Bacteria > Bacteroidota > Bacteroidia > Chitinophagales > Chitinophagaceae > Ferruginibacter. The sequence goes on along the minus strand of JAYUJS010000540.1, from coordinate 2,630 downwards.
AATCTTCGGAAGAATTAGTAACCCCAGCTAATTTTACTTTTTCGCCAATCGCTATATCACTCAATTTTTTGTATTGCAGCCATTGTATTTTCCCCTCTTTATCTGGTATTGGGGAGCCATGTGGGTCTACATTTGGGAAGCCAAGTAACTCATCCATTTTATTAAAAAATAGTGGAGATTTTAAATGCTCCACTTGCTCTGCTATTTCGTGTACTTGCTCCCAACCAAAGCCCATTTTTTCTACTAAGTACATTTCAGTAAGCCTATGTTTTCTTATTATTAAACCAGCTTCTTTTTTACCCGCTGCTGATAATCTTAACGGTTTATAACTTTCATAATGAACTAGTTTTTTTTCTGATAATTTTTTTATCATGCTATTTACAGAAGGCATTTTTATTTGCAACTCTTTGCTAAGTTCTTGCACCGTTACTTCTCCTTTATCTTTGCTAAGGTTAAACAAAGCTTTTAAATAATTTTCTTCAGCATAAGTATTCATGTGGCTAAGGTAAGGAAAAGTTGAAAAGTAGAATTTTATAAAAATAATTAAGTTGAAGGGTTAAATGAGAAAAGCTTTCTGTTTTGGCAGTAAGCTTTTTTAAGATTATTATTTTCAATTACCCGATTTATACTAAAGTTGCAGGTTATATTTTAAAAAATATTCGAAGGAGCATTTCTTATAATAATCCTTGAAAAATTACTTGTATTTTATTGCCCAACTATTCCACATTCAGTAATGTTTACAAATATTGGGTTTGTTATATCGGCGTCATAAGGTACTACTGATTCCTTTAGTATAGATTATATTACCACACTAAAAATTTAAACTACAATTCACCCACTCTCCATCAAACTTTACCCCATCAAATTTCTTATAGAAATTGATAGCTGGTACGTTCCAGTCTAACACTTGCCACACAAGGCCATTATATTTTTTCACCTTACATTCTTCTATTAATGCATCAAATAATAATTTGCCTATTCCTTTTCCACGCATCCTATCTGTTACCAATAAATCTTCTAAATACATGCGTTGCCCTTTCCAAGTACTGTATCTAATGTAGTAGAGTGCAAAGGCTACAACAGCTCCCTCACCCAAACCTTTTTCACTTTGTGGAGAGGAAGACTCGACCACAAACGCCTCCCACACTGGCTTTTCGCCAAAACCACTTTCTATAAAATGTTCCAAACTTACTGTTACTTCATCAGGGGCTTTTTCATAATCTGCCAGTTCTTTTATAAGTTTCATTATTTGCGTGCAGTCTGCTGCTGTGGCTTTGCGTATATTCATAGAGAAACAGTCATTGGTTATTTGTTTATTTAGTATTGTACATATAATTAGCAAATATATTGTGCTAGCTTAAACTTAAAACATTTTAAAATGATCGATAAACCTATCCTTTTTTATATAACACTTTTTATAAAAAAATTATTAATAACTAATCAACCAATAACTAATAAGCAGCTATATTTTTCATTGATTATGTATTACCTGCAATACATGATTGGTCATTTCTCTGTTCACATCTAAATGTGTAACCATGCGCACTTGCGTAGCAGAAATGGGAAGACATAAGATACCATTTTGTTTCATTTTTTCACAAAACTTTTTAGGCCCATGTTCACCCAATACTTCAAAAATAATGATGTTCGTTTCTACAGGCATCATTTTGCCAACAAAATCTTTTGTAAGTAATTGTTGTGCAATTTCCTTTGCATGATAATGGTCGTGTGCCAATCTTTCAATATTATTATGCAATGCAAATAAACCAGCAGCAGCCATATAGCCCACTTGGCGCATTCCACCACCAAATACTTTTCTTACCCGCCTTGCCCTTTTTATAAAATCAGTTTTGCCCAGCAATACACTTCCTATTGGCGTACCAAGCCCTTTACTAAGACAAATAGAAATGCTATCAAACACTTCGCCATATTGCTTTTCAGTTTGTTTTGTAACTACCAATGCATTAAATAATCTTGCGCCATCAAGGTGAAGTTTAAGATAATTTTCAGTACAAACTTTTTTTATTTTAATAATTTCTTCAAAGTTGTAACAACTTCCACCGCCTCTATTGCCAGTATTTTCAAGTACAACTAGCGATGTATTTGCTTTGTGTACATCATCTGGGTTTATGCAGCCAACTACATCATCAGCCGTTATCATACCTCTTAAGCCATCAATTGCTTTTACCTGTGCGCCACTATTTGAAGCTATGCCACCACCTTCGTAAATGTATACATGGCTTACTTTGTCGCATATAATTTCATCGGCTGGTTGTGTATGGCATTTAATAGCTATTTGGTTTGTCATAGTACCAGTTGGGCAAAATAATGCTGCTTCCATACCAAATAAATTGGCACAATATGCTTCCAAAGCATTTACAGTGGGGTCTTCCCCAAAAACATCATCGCCTACTTCTGCAGTAAACATTGCTTGTAACATATCGGCAGAAGGCTTCGTAAATGTATCGGATCGTAGGTCTACTATCATAATATAACAAATGTAATGCAGCATCGTAAAAAAGTTATGCAAAGTTTTAAACATACTTCACTCATTCATACATATTTCAGACCGCTCATCAAATTTTTCATTTTTTCTTTTTATTGCAATATAATTCACTCTACATTTGTTA
>JAYUJS010000539.1:0-2222 GCA_043765095.1 Ferruginibacter sp. | reverse complement strand
TATCCAAAAGATAGAAGCCTGTATAAAAATATTAAAAATGGCTTACAAATATTGAGGTCATAAAGTCTCTCTTCGAGGAATTTAGGGGGCTTACCTACTATAATTCGGCGCTTCTTTTGTAATAGCAATATCATGTGCATGACTTTCTTTCATACCAGCATTTGTAATTTTTACAAATTGGCTAGTAGCTTGCAAAGTCTTTAAATTAGCGGCGCCACAATAACCCATGCCTGCTTTTAACCCACCTGTAAACTGATGCACCACCTCTTTTAAACTACCTTTAAACGCCACACGACCTTCAATACCCTCGGGCACAAATTTCTTTATATCGTCTTCTACGTCTTGAAAATATCTGTCGCTACTGCCTTGCGCCATTGCACCAAGCGAGCCCATGCCTCTGTAAGATTTAAACTTTCTACCTTCGTAAATAATCGTTTCGCCAGGGCTTTCTTCAGTACCTGCAAACATATTGCCCATCATTACACATGTAGCACCAGCAGCAAGGGCTTTAACCATATCGCCTGTGTACCTTATACCGCCATCGCTAATAATGCCTACGTTTTTATTTTTTAGTGCAGATACTGCTTCTAATACTGCCGTTATTTGTGGTACGCCAGTACCCGCCACCACTCTTGTTGTACAGATAGACCCGGGACCAATACCAATTTTTACTGCATCTGCACCAGCATCTACCAATGCCTTTGCACCTTCGGCCGTTGCTACATTTCCTGCAATTACATCTATATTTTTAAACGATTTTTTTATAGCTTTTAACATATCAATAACTCCCTTAGTATGGCCATGTGCACTATCCAAACAAATTGCATCTACACCTGCTTTTTGCAATGCATCTACCCGTATAAGCGTATCGTGTGTAATGCCTACACCTGCTCCTACGAGCAAGCGTCCGAACGAATCTTTAATTGCATTTGGATGGCTTTTTAATTTTAAAATATCTCCAAATGTTACAAGACCAATTAGTTTGCCTATTTTGTTTACTACTGGTAATTTTTCAATTTTATTTTTTCGAAAAATGAGTTCCGCTTTTTTTAAATCTGTTCCTTCTGGTGCAGTTATTAGGTTGTCTTTTGTCATTACCTCACTTACTTTTGTATTTTTATTAATATCAAAACGTAAGTCTCTATTGGTAAGTATACCTACCAATTTATGTTGTGCATCTACAATTGGAATACCCCCTATTTTATTACCTCTCATTAGCAACAAAGCCTCTCCTACTGTGGCATCTGCTGTAAGTGTTATGGGGTCAAGTATCAATCCGTTTTCACTTCTTTTTACTTTACGCACTTGCTCGGCTTGCTGCTCTATACTCATATTTTTATGCAAAATACCAAGCCCACCTTCTCTTGCAAGTGCTATAGCAAGTGTGGCTTCGGTTACGGTATCCATTGCTGCACTAAGAAGCGGCACATTTAGTGTAATGTTTTTAGTAAGCATTGTTTGTATGTTCACATCTCTTGGTAGTACCTGCGAGTAAGCAGGCATTAGTAACACATCGTCGAAGGTAAGTCCTTCGCCAAAAAATTTGTTTACTTTGCTGGTTGTGGAAGATTTTCTTATTGCCATAGGCAAAGATAAGAAGGTTGGATTAAAGTTCAAACTTGAAGGGGAAAATTTCGTTTAGGTGTGGTTAAAAAATATCGGATGTATTTAATAAATGCAATAAATTCTAATAATCTTAAAATCAATAATTATTTACTTGAATGTTTGTTTTACTATTGGCTAAAACCAATTACTCTCCATCTATTTGTATTGCCATCATATATTAATGTACAACCGCCAGAGCCTTTTATAAATAAATTGCCACTACCTACTATAATAGAGTTACTAGGGTTGGGTTCACTAGTAGATTCATCTAAAATATAAAACCCACTAAAAAAAGTACCATTAGGATAATCAATAACTATGTGTACTATCATACCATCTACACCGCCTGCAATACCTGCAAGATTAGTTGAAATAGAATTTGATGTGGTAGTAAAATATAAAATGGATGAGCCTTGTCTATTAAAACTTGTTATAGTATTTGAAGCATTTGTTATGGTTACAAATTTTTTCATTGCCATATCTCCATTTACATCTAATGTAGCTCTTGGTGCTATATTTATACCAACACTAGTTGTGGTATTTCCCATCCTTATATTTCCGTTAGGTATATCATTAATAATTACATTGCTTCCATCTTTACCGCCCCGTATGTAAGT
>JAYUJS010000538.1:0-2226 GCA_043765095.1 Ferruginibacter sp. | reverse complement strand
GCCTAACAAATAAAGTTGATAAATTTTATTACTTTTACATAATGTTATCATTCACGGAAGAAAATTATTTGAAGGCGTTATTACAATTACAACTAAATGAAGTTGACAAAGAAGGTATTGGGACAAATGAATTAGCCAATCATTTAACGGTAAAACCTGCAACAGCAAATGATATGCTTAAAAAGCTAAAAGAGAAATTATTGGTTGAATATGAAAAATACAGAAAAATATTTTTAACTATTGCTGGAAAAAAATTAGCGGTTGAAGTTTTACGAAAACACAGACTTTGGGAAACTTTTTTGTATGAAAAATTAGAATTTTCTTGGGATGAAGTCCACGAAGTAGCTGAACAATTAGAACATATACAGTCTCAAAAATTAGTTGATAGATTAGATAAGTTTTTAAAATTTCCTGAATTTGACCCTCACGGAGATATTATACCAAATGCGAAAGGAGAATTTAAAATTCAATTTAAAAAAACTTTGGCAGATGTTGTTGTTGGTCAGTCTTGTAAAATGGTTGCTGTAAAAGATAATTCTGTAAGTTTTTTACAGTACGTTGTAAAAGTTGGGTTAGGTATAAATAATTTAATAACTGTTATATCTAAAGAAAGTTACGATAGCTTGGTAGAGATTGAAGTTAATGGCATTAAGTCGAATGTGAGTGAAAGATTTGCTCAAAATATTTTTGTTGTTTGTCAAAACTGTGAAATTGGTAAAACTTGCCCAAAAAGAAAATGCGAAATAAAAATGTAAGTTAATTACTAAATATACTTTACATAAGGCGTATTACTTTTAGTTGCCCATCTTTGTTTTTGTAACATTGGCATACCGTCGTAGTCGGTTGCAGGCTTGCCTATACACATATAACCCAAGGCTTTCCAAGTTTTTGGTGTTTCAAAAATTTGGCAAAAATTCTCGTAATTTATAATTGAAACCCAACCTGCCCCAAAACCTTGTGCAGTTAGTGAAAGCCACATATTTTGGATAGCACAAGCACAACTCCATTCAAGTGTATTATTATTGCCAATAGTTCCTAAAGTAAAATTATCTAAAATGCTGGTGTCGCAAAATATGGCAATACCAATCGGGGTTTCAATAATTGCCTCTAATTTTAACGATTGATAAATTTCCTTCTGTTCTTCATTGTTAATTTGAGATTGTGCCTTTAGGCTTTCAATGTCAAATAATTCTTTAATAGCTTTCTTTTTCTGTTCTGTTTTTACAATTACAAAACGCCAAGGTTCTGTAAGTCCTACTGATGGAGCAAAATGTGCAGCATTTAAAGCCTTTTCAATTACAATGTCTGGTACAATTTCTTTTGTAAAATGTCTCGTGTCTCTTCTTTTCTCTATACAATTATGTACATCCATAAATTTTAAATAAAGCTATTACTTAGGGTATTTCCCACTGGCTTACAGGCTACAACGGAGATTTGCGGGGCTTTGTAATTTCCCATAATACAACCCCCGCAGCGGTAGCTATATTCAAAGAATGCTTTGTACCAAATTGTGGAATTTCAATGCAGCCATCGCATAATTTAATTGTTTCTACATCTACACCGCTTACTTCATTGCCAAAAACAACTGCTACTTTTTCTGATGGCGTAAAAGCCACTTCTTGCAGCATAAGGCTATTTACCACTTGCTCCACTGCATATACTTTGTAGCCGTTTTCTTTTAACGCTGTAATGGCTTCACCAGTATTGGCAAAATGTTTCCATTCTACTGTATCTTCTGCACCGAGTGCCGTTTTTTTTATTTCTTTGTGTGGAGGTATGCAGGTATAACCAGTAATGTATATGGCTTCTAGCAAAAAAGCATCTGCCGTACGAAACACACTTCCTACATTGTAAGCGCTGCGAATATTTTCTAATACAGCTATAACAGGTGTTTTTTGGCTTCGCTTAAATTCATCTGGACTGATTCTGTTTAAATCATCCATGCTCAACTTTTGTATCATTTTTTTTGCTCGTAGATTTAATGGATATACATAGATTTTTTCGCCTCAAAGATTTTACAGATTTATTTATTTTGATCACAAATTTTACAGATTTATTTTTTTTAAGAAGGAATTGTTTCGCCTTTTGAAATTTGTACACTTATTTTTAAATCGGAAAATTCACCTGCGGCTTTTACAAAATTTACAAATAAAGGATGCGGGTTTTCTACCGTACTTTTAAGTTCAGGATGATACTGCACACCTACAAAAAATGGATGTCCTTTAA
>JAYUJS010000537.1:0-5912 GCA_043765095.1 Ferruginibacter sp. | reverse complement strand
AAAAAGTTTACTGCAAGGTTTTCATTTACGATACCATCACTTGCAGCAAAAAAAGCTAACACATGTTTTATAAAATAACGTTCATCGTCATTTAGCTTGTTAGCCCAATCTTGCACATCTGTTGTAAGGTCTAGTTCTTCAGCAGTCCAAAAGCTTGCTTCCGCTTGTTTATACATCTGCCAAATATCTTGGTGCTTTATTGGAAAAAGTACAAAGCGGTCGCTGTTATCAGCCAAAAGCGGTTCGATATTCATTTATATATTTTTTTAGAGATTTTGTTTTTGCAAAAAGTACTAGTAGGTTTCGCCTCGATTATCTCACATCCTCAAAAAAATGATTTTTTGTACTATTTGAGAACAATATTACTAATCATTTTATATATAAAAATGCATTAGTTTTTCACAGCATGTTTACAAACAAGCTGAATGCAATGGGAGCAAAGCGTGTAGCATTTTTTAATAAGTTTTCCACGTAGTTAATGCACATTATATGGATAACTTTTTTGGATTTTTAGTGTAAATACCCTTTAACAAATTGTTACTATTGTGTTTAAAAAATATTATTTGTTATAAATCAATAGGGTATTGATTTAAGCAAAAATGCAAACTGTTAATCTTATTTATTTTGTAGTAATTTTTTATGCAAATTTAGCTAATATGTGTATTTTTACTAAAACATTATTATGAAAAAAATATTACTATTTGCTTTTGTTTTACTTACTGTTAAAAACAACTTTGCACAGGTTCTTACACCAGAAGATGCAGCCAAACATGTAGGCGATAGTATAAAGGTTTGTGGTAAAATATTTGGTGGTCGTTTTTTTGAAACATCTAATGGAGCACCTACTCTTTTAAATATGGGTGCTGCTTATCCCGCTAGTCCAATAACTATTGTTTTATACAACGATGTAAGAATAAAAATGGGCTATCTGCCTGAGATAGAGCTGAAAGATAAAAACATTTGTGTAAGTGGTAAAGTTGTTTTACAAAAAGAGAAACCGCAAATCGTTATTTATAACACATCCCAACTAGAAGTGGTAACAAAATAAATTAAATTATTTATAGCGTGTGAGGAGAAATTTATTCTTTTCACACTTTTTTATTTTATGAATGCATGCACCCACATATATCTACACTTATTAGTTGTATAAACTTAGAAGAAAAAGAACAAATAAAAAGGTATCAATTAAATGAACAACATAGCTTAAAATCGTTGAAAGCCGAGGGGCTTGCATTACATCCTATTACTGTTACAAAAAAAAGTTTTGGCTATGCCGATTATCCTGAAATAAGTTTTCGGCTAAATTTTGCTGTAGAACAAAATCAATTTAAAGACGGTGCCGCAATAGAATGTTTTATTACTGGCGAAGCCCCTATAAAAGGAGTACTCATTAATCAAGATGGAAAAGTGGGAGCGTTTAGATTATTTGCACCTGATTTTCCTGATTGGATAGAAGAAAATGGCGTAGGCATAAAACTAGCGCCTGACCAGCGGACAACCTTGCTTATGAAAACGGCAGTGCAAAATTTGCAGTGCAAAAAAGAAATGTTTTCGCTATTTGAGAAATTGCATACAACGGAGAAAAAAGCACAATGTATAATTGAACAAGATGAAATAATACTTTCATTTAAAAATAAAAACTTAAATGAAAGCCAACAACAAGCCGTAAAAGCAATAGTACAAAATACAGATATTGTAATTGTGCATGGGCCCCCAGGTACAGGAAAAACAACCACACTTATAGAAGCGATCATTCAGCTTATAAAAAATGATGAAAAAGTACTGGTGGCTGCACCTAGTAATACTGCTATAGATAATATTGCAAAAGGTTTGATACAGCAAGGCGTAAAAGTATTGCGTATAGGAAATATGAGCAAGGTAAACGAACAAATTTTTGCACATACTCCAGAAGGTAGGTTAGCGAATAGTAGTCAGCAAAAAGAAATAAAAGCTTTAAAAATACGAGCTGAAGAATTTAGAAAAATGGCGCTAAAATACAAGCGAAGTTTTGGCAAAGCAGAAAGAGAGCAGCGAAATTTATTATTTAGCGAGGTAAAAAATATTAGAATAGAAATAAAAAAACTACAACAGTATAATGAAGAAAAATTATTTGCGGAGGCAGATGTAATATTGGGTACACCAATAGCACTTTGTGATGCTAAAATAAAAAATATTTTTTTTCAAAGCTTGGTAATAGATGAGGCTGGGCAATGTATAGAGCCTTTGGCATGGTGTATTTTTCCTTTAGCTGATAAGATTGTATTGGCTGGTGATCATTTACAATTACCTCCTACAGTTTTAAGCAATGAAGCCATGCAACTTGGGTTTAATAAATCTATTTTAGAAATTAGTATTGAGAAAATTTGCAATGTTTTTTTACTGAATACACAATACAGAATGAAAGCTGCAATTGCAGGTTTTAGTAGTAATTATTTTTATGAAGGACTTTTGCAAACGGCAAGCCACCTAAGCAACACTGGCAAACATATTTATTTTATTGATACAGCAGGCTCTGGCTTTAACGAAGAAAAAGGTAAAGATGGTAATAGTTTACAAAACGAAGGAGAATTGCAAGTTGTTTTAAAATTATTGGAGACAGAAAAAATTGATTCTACACTTAGTGCTTTTATTTCTCCATACGCTGGTCAGGTATCTGCAGCCAAAGAATTACTTCCTACAAATTTGCGCATAAGCACCATTGATAGTTTTCAAGGGCAGGAAAAAGAAATAATTATTTTATCGCTTGTACGAAGTAATGATGATGGAGATATAGGATTTTTAAAAGATTACAGAAGAATGAATGTGGCTATTACAAGGGCTAAAGAAAAATTATTTGTAATTGGCGATAGTGCTACCATAGCAGTAGATAAATTTTATAATGCTTTTTTTAATTATGTAGAAGTGCATGGAGAGTATAAGTCTGTTTGGGAGTTTGAGTTGTAAATATTTAATAGTTTATAAAATTATCCAATATGCATTACAAAATTTTCATTACTTTTTATTGTCCACAATCTTTAATAACTCATTACAAGTTTTCCAGTTTCTTGTTGTTGCAATTATTTTTAATTTACTTTCAAAATACATATTATTGATTTTAGCCACTCCATATCCATTTGGGCAATATGAGTATATTATATCTTTAATTATTTCACACTCCTCATTATTTATTGTGCGTTTAGGTATTCTTTGTACTAATTCTAAAGTAGGAATTGCACTTAAAAAAGTAACATGAAAATGTGCTGGGTCTATCTCTTTATTTTTTAAAAATGGATTATTTCTAATTATTTTTTTTAAGCCAAAAGCATCTTTTATAATTACAGGTACATCATACCCAAATAAATAAAATATTTTATTCTTCAAATTATTTTCTAGTTTTTTTTTATTGATTTCATCAGTATCAAAAAATACATTTCCACTTTGAATATACGATTGAACATTGTTATACCCAAAATCATAAAATATTTTTTCTAAAGCATCCATTTTTATTTTATGCTTTCCGCCCACATTTATACCTCGCAGCATGGCAATGTACGTTTTCATTATTTACGATTTTATAAATCTCATTGAAATACTATTTACACAATGCCTGGTATTTTTTTCAGTAAAACGCTCCCCTTTAAAAACATGCCCAAGGTGACCACCACAATTGTTGCATACAATTTCTGTTCTACTTCCATCTGCATCAGGTACATGTTTTACGGCTCCTTTTATTTCATCATCAAAACTTGGCCAGCCACAGTGGCTATCAAATTTACTTTCTGATATATACAATTCAGCATTGCATTGGCGACAAATATATATACCCGCTTCTTTGTTATTTGTATACTCTCCAATAAAAGGTCGCTCTGTTCCTTTTTGTACGATAACATATTCTTCTTGCGAAGTAAGTTTATTTAGTTGCATTTTGTAAAATTTAGATTTTTTTACCTTCCCATGTACACCATCAATATTTGTACATCGCTTGGGTTTACTCCGCTTATGCGGCTTGCTTGCCCGAGGGTACGGGGTTGTATTTTTTTAAACTTTTGTTTGGCTTCGTTTCCTAAACTTACCAATTTTTCATAATTAAAATCATGCGGTATAGCAAGGTTTTCCAATTGGCTCATTTTTTCTACCAATTCTTTTTCTTTTTCTATATAAGTAAAATATTTAATTTGTATTTCTGCTTGTTCTATTACTTCGGTTGAAAATTGTTGTAGTGCTTCTTTTACAACAGCTACTTGTTGCATCATTTCAAATAGTCCAATATTTGGTCGCAATAATATTTGCCCTAGTTTTTGCCTAAATACTAAAGTTGCCGAGTTTACGCTAATCAAATATTTGTCTACATCTATTCCATTGATTGGTAGTAAGTTAATTAGTTCTATAGCTTGTTCTACTCGTTTTCTTTTAATTAAAACATTATCCATACGCTCTTGTGAAGCCAATCCTAACCTGTAACTCAGTTCTGTAAGGCGCAAATCTGCATTATCTTGGCGCAACAATGTTCTAAATTCTGCTCTGCTTGTAAACATTCTGTATGGTTCGTCTGTTCCTTTATTTATAAGGTCATCAATCAATACTCCTATATATGCTTCGCTTCTCTTTAATACAAAAGCGGATTCATCCTTCGTTGCCAAATGGGCATTTATACCTGCCATTAAGCCTTGGCAAGCAGCTTCTTCATAGCCTGTTGTACCATTTATTTGCCCAGCAAAAAACAAATTCTTTATTAATTTGGTTTCTAAACTCACCGTAAGCTGTGTTGGTGGAAAGAAATCATATTCTATTGCATACCCAGGTCTAAACATTTTACAGTTTTCAAAACCGGGTACTTTTCTCAATGCTTTTATTTGAACTTCTTCGGGTAATGAAGAAGAAAATCCATTTACATATATCTCCACTGTATTCCACCCTTCGGGTTCTACAAATAGTTGATGTCTTTCTCTTTCCGCAAATCTATTTATTTTATCTTCTATACTTGGGCAGTACCGTGGCCCAGTACCGAGTATTCGGCCTTGAAACATGGGACTACTTTCAAAACCTGTTTTTAAAATATCGTGTACTTCTTGATTGGTATAAGTAATCCAACAGCTTTTTTGTGCATCAACTTTTGGCATATCTACCTTTTGGTAACTAAATCCTACAATCTCTTCATCGCCTCTTTGCTCTTCCATTTTGGAGTAATCAAGACTTCTACCATCAATACGTGGTGGTGTACCTGTTTTTAAACGAGCGGTTTCAAAACCTAGTTCTACCAATTGTTCTGTAATTCCTGTGGCTGCTTTCTCTGCTACCCTTCCCCCACCAAAGTTTTTTTCTCCAATATGTATTACGCCATTTAAGAAAGTGCCATTGGTAAGCACTACTGATTTGCTATATATTTTATGTCCAAGCCCTGTAACTACGCCCTTTACTACCCCTTCTTCTACAATTAAATTATATACCGTATCCTGATAAAAATCTACATTTTCGGTTTGTTCCAACATTTCTCTCCATATTTGGGCAAATAGCATACGATCACTTTGTGCTCTTGGGCTCCACATAGCAGGTCCTTTTGAGCGATTAAGCATACGAAATTGTATCATACTCTTATCGGTAACAATACCACTGTACCCACCAAGCGCATCTATTTCCCTTACTATTTGTCCTTTTGCTATTCCACCCATAGCAGGGTTGCAACTCATTTGTGCAATGGTTTGCATATTCATTGTAATTAGGAGTGTTTTGCTGCCCATATTTGCACCTGCGGCTGCGGCTTCACAACCAGCATGGCCTGCACCTACTACTATTATATCGTATTTTGGAAACATAATACAAAGTTACGAGTTGAAAAGGATACCTTCCATGGGTTTCACACTTGGGTACTCATAGTAAACCCGTTGAGTTTTATTGTATAATGGCATATTTACCTCTAGCATTCTATTGCTATT
>JAYUJS010000536.1:0-2231 GCA_043765095.1 Ferruginibacter sp. | reverse complement strand
AAAAACTTGCTACTTCATATACTTCAATAGGCTCGATACTTAACAACGATGCCACATAATCCATTACAGGCACATCTAACCAACCACTAAAATTATCTTGTGCCATGTGTAATACTGGCAGCAAAGCACTTTTTTGCTTTCCTTCGGGGTAGTGAGAAATTATTTCTGCTACCTTATTTAATTGTTCTTGCGAAAACTGAATCATTCAAATATTTATTTACAAATTCTTTTAATCATTAGTATAATAGCTTATTAACAAATTAGCATATTATTTATGCATCCAATTCCCCCGCTATCAAATTCAAACTACTCATTGTTATTATTGCATCACTAAGCATACTATCTTTTATCATTTCAGGGTAGGCTTGGTAATAAATAAATGAAGGCCTTCTAAAATGCAAACGGTAAGGTGTACGCCCGCCATCGCTTATTAAATAAAAACCTAGCTCTCCATTTCCACCTTCTACTGATGAATACACTTCACCAACTGGCATTTCTGTTTCACCCATTACAATTTTAAAATGGTAAATCAATGCTTCCATTTTTGTGTAAACATCTTCTTTTTTTGGCAAATAATAAGCAGGTGCATCTGCATGAAACACATCTGCATCTGTACCCTTAAATGCTTGTACTTTTTGGTATGCTTGTTTTATAATTTCTATACTCTGCCACATTTCTTGATTGCGCACCAAAAAACGGTCGTAGCTATCACCTGTAGTACCAACGGGCACTTTAAAATCAAAATCTTCATAGCTGCTGTAAGGTGTATGCACACGTACATCATAGTCTACACCAGCTGCACGAAGGTTTGGCCCTGTGAAACCATAATTTAATGCACTCTCCGCAGATATTGGGCCACAACCAATGGTGCGTTCCATAAAAATTCTATTACGTGTCAATAAATTTTCAAACTCTTTCAGCGTTTTTGGATACTCTGCTAAAAACTGCTCTAATTTTTGAAAAGCTTTGTTGGTAAAATTTCTTTCAAAACCTCCAATACGCCCCATATTTGTTGTAAGCCTGCTGCCACATACCTCTTCGTAAATTTCATAAATCATTTCTCGATATTGCATTACATATAAAAAACCAGTAAATGCGCCAGTATCTACACCCATAATAGAGCTACAAATAAGATGGTCACTTATACGAGCAAGTTCCATTATTATTACCCTTAAATAATCTACACGCTTTGGTAATTTTAATCCCAATAATTTTTCGCAAGTAATATGCCATCCCATATTATTTATGGGCGATGAGCAATAATTTAATCTGTCTGTAAGTGGTGTAATTTGGTACAGCGGCCTGCGTTCTGCAATTTTTTCAAACGCACGGTGTATATAACCAACGGTAGATGTGGCACGCATGATGCGCTCACCATCCATTTCCAAAATATTTTGAAACACGCCATGCGTAGCAGGGTGGGTAGGCCCAAGGTTTAGGGTGGTGGTTTGTTTTTCTAAACTTCCTTCTGGTAATAAAATATGTTCATTAGTTGCTGTCATACTTCAATTTCTTATTTAAAAACATTTTTTATTTTTTACTAAATTGTCTTCACAAATTCGATTCGCTTTCTTTCATCAAAAATTGCTGCAATCGGAATGCTAAATCCTTTTAAAGTGTTACAATTAATTTCCCCAGTCTTTGCTTTCACAGCTAAATCAAACTTCCCTTTTTGCAAAATATATTGCTCAATTATTTTTTTTGAGGTATCTACTATCCAATATTCCTTTACACCGTGCAATTCATAATCTTTAAATTTTATTCCTCTATCAGTTTTTTCCGTTGATGTACTTAAAATTTCTATGACTAAATCAGGCGATGGAAAAAAGAGGGTATCATCTTTTATTTTTGAGGCAGATACTTTGCTAAAATAACTCAAATCCGGTTCAAAATCATTTCTTGTTAATCTAACCAAAGCCTTTTCCCCTCTAACTTTACCAAGTTTTTTTGTAATTACATAAGTAGAAACTATTGCTGATAAATTCTGTTGTACTGCAATATGTATATCCTTAGCTGGCGAATGAACAATTATTTCTCCTTCAATAAATTCTACTTTTTGACTTTCATTCATCTCTTCATAAAACTGTTTTCGTTTTTTCTTTTCTTTAGTCCACAAATCATTTAGTACCGAAATATAACGGGGCATTGCAGGAGAGTGCACAATTCTTTGAATAATATCTTTATCTAATACTTGCATTTTACGTTTATAATCTCTTACTCGAAAGTTCTAT
>JAYUJS010000535.1:0-2237 GCA_043765095.1 Ferruginibacter sp. | reverse complement strand
TAAAGCTATTAAAAACTATTTATAAGTATATACAATAAACCAAAGGATAACAACGTTTTCCACTCGGTTTTTCATAGGATATTGGATTAATTCGGACTGCAATTTCTATTGCGGTCCTTCCTAATAAAAATGTCTAGAAAGCATATAATAAAAAAACGCTCCATTGAGCGTTTTTTTATTATAGTGTGTAAATGTTTACAGTGATAAATCCGATTTCTGCGAAAATTGATATAGTCTTAGCAAAGGTTGTGTAATTCTTAGCAAAAAAAAAATTAAATATCTATGCTAAGACTGACTCAATTTAGCAACCCTTTGCTTAAGTAACAACATATTAACAATTAAATTATCAACATAGAATCTCCATAACTAAAGAAACGATATTTGTCTTTTATAGCTTTTTTGTAAGCTTCCATTATTAAATCATAATTTGCAAAAGCACATGCCATTATCATCAAACTAGTTTTTGGTAAATGAAAATTAGTAACCAATGCATCTGCAATACTAAAGTCGTATGGTGGGTGTATAAAATTATTTGTCCAACCTTCTGATGGTTTTAAAAATTTTTGTGCGGTGTAGGATGTTTCCATAGCACGCATTGTTGTAGTGCCAATCGAACATATTCTATGCCCTTTTTCTTTTGCTTTATTTACAATAGCACACGCATTTTCTTCAATCTTGTAATACTCCGCATCCATCTTATGCTTGCTTAGGTCTTCTACCTCTATTGGCCTAAATGTACCAAGCCCAGTGTGCAAGGTTACTTCTGCAAAACGTATACCTTTTATTTCTAACTTTTTAATAAGCTCTCTGCTAAAATGCAATCCTGCAGTAGGTGCTGCCACGGCACCTTCATGCTTTGCATATACTGTTTGATAACGTTCTTTATCTTCTTCCTCGGGCTTGCGTTTAATGTACTTTGGCAAAGGAGTTTCGCCCATAAATTCAAGCATTGTTTTAAATTCTTCTTCGCTATCATCCCATAAAAAACGAATTGTTCTTCCACGGCTGGTAGTATTATCTATTACCTCTGCTACTAATTCATCATTTTCTCCAAAATATAATTTATTTCCCACTCTTATTTTACGAGCTGGGTCTACAATTACATCCCACAATCTATTGGCTTTGTTAAGTTCTCGCAATAAAAAGACTTCTATTTTTGCACCTGTTTTTTCTTTGCGACCATACATACGTGCAGGAAAAACCTTTGTATTATTTACCACAAATACATCTTTATCATCAAAGTATTCTTGTATATCATTAAAAGTTTTGTTTTCAATATTGCCCGTTTTACGATTAATAACCATCATACGGCTATCTTCTCTTTTTTTTGCAGGGTTTTGGGCAATTAAATTTAAAGGAAGGTCGAAGGTGAACTGTGATAACTTCATGTAACAAATTAGTTTTAAAGTGCTATTACATGCCGTGTAAGTACTGCTACTTATTTAATATAAAGCCCTAAAATTAGTAAAGGCACATATCATGTTACGGCATGATTTTCTTAAAGATTGCAAAATTAAGGGTTTTTGTGCCATATTCGTTTGTTATTATAATACAAGTATAAAGTTGTGTTGGTTTTTATGCGATATGGATTTTTTTATCCCAAACTTTTGTAAAGTCTGTATAATATCAACTAAGATTTACTAAAAGCTCTTTAGGTAATATTGTAAATAAAGATGATATTATCTTCCGTTTTTAAACGGATTTCCAAAAATTTTAAGATTTATCTAATCAAATTAACAGTACTCTTTATTTCTATTTTTTTATTATTCTTATCTACTCCGCTAACCATCCACACATAAGTACCTGCTTTTTGTTCCTTCCCTTTAAATGTGCCATCCCACCCTTTAAGCCATTGGTTGGTTTCAAATACTAGTTCTCCAAATCGATTAAATACTCTAAAATAGGTAGTACTTGCTATACCTGTTGGTATTGCTCTAAAAATA
The DNA here is from genome assembly GCA_043765095.1 of Ferruginibacter sp. GTDB lineage: Bacteria > Bacteroidota > Bacteroidia > Chitinophagales > Chitinophagaceae > Ferruginibacter. The sequence continues at coordinate 294 of JAYUJS010000535.1, read as the reverse complement.
TCGTTTAAGCCATCGCCATTGGGTGTAAAACTATTAGGCACATAATAAGTAGGCCCTTCATACACTTTTATAAAAATACTATCACTAGCCGCACAGCCAATAGCATCTTTTACGGTAAGGTATACATTAGCATCATTACTAAGTGTTATAAGCGCATTTTGGCTAAAAGGGTTGGTAATATTATACCCATTTGGAGAAAACCAGCTGTAGTTTAAGCCACCATTACCACGCAGTTTATGTGGGGCATCTTTTACTGCTATGGTATCATTACCAGCAAAGGCTATCAGCTTTGGC
>JAYUJS010000534.1:0-5934 GCA_043765095.1 Ferruginibacter sp. | reverse complement strand
ATAAATTTTTTTCTTTCCTCTGCTGTTGCTGTATATTCTACTTTATACACATTGGCAGCACCAGCATTATTTAAAAAGTAAAGTATAGAAGTTTTAAGCCCAGAAAAACTGAAATCCAATCCATCAATTTTTGGTTCTGAAAATTTATAAATTGCTTTTCCATCTTTTGCATACTTATCTATTAATGGCCCACCAGGATAGGGCAGCCCAAGTATTTTTGCAGTCTTATCAAAAGCTTCACCAGCTGCATCGTCTATTGTTTGTCCAATTATTTTCATTTCAGTTGGTGATATGCAATGTACAATTTGTGTATGCCCACCACTTACAGTAAGGCATAAAAATGGAAATGCAGGAGCGGGGTCTTGTAATAAATTTGCTAGTACATGTGCCTGCATGTGATGGACAGCAATGAGTGGTTTGTCTAAAGCAAGTGCCAATGATTTAGCAAATTGTGCACCTACAAGTAATGCACCAATAAGCCCAGGGGCTTGGGTAAAAGCAATTGCATCTATTTCTGCAAGTGTGTGTCCACTTTGTTTTATAGCTACATCTACTACTGATACAATTTTTTCTATGTGAGCCCTACTAGCAAGCTCTGGTACTACACCTCCGTATTGCTCATGTATTTTTTGAGTGGCAATAATATTGCTCAATATTTTACCATCTTTACATACTGCTGCAGCTGTTTCATCGCAAGAAGATTCTATGGCCAGTATAGTTGCTTTTACTTGAATGTTGTAGAAAAGTTTAAAGTTAAAGGTTAAAAATTATATTAATGTTTGAAGTTTGAGAATTGTTGAAGGGCAAAAGAATTGGAATAAATTGAAGTCTAGAATTGACCTAAAAATTTGAGCTTTAAACTTTAAATTTACAAACTTGAATTTTCAATATTTATTACTGTATATATAGGCTAGCTTCATGTTGCTTTAAAACTTTCTTATGGTAGTTTTTAAAAAGACTTTGCCATTTTAATTGTAGAACACCTATAATACCTTCTTTAATGATGCCTTTATTCATTTTACTTGCACCAAGTTTTCTATCTATAAATGTTATTGGCACTTCTATTATTTTAAAGCCGAGTTTCCATGCAGCAAATTTCATTTCTATTTGAAATGCATATCCTATAAAACTAATCGCATCTAAATTGATAGTATTAAGCATATTTGCTTTGTAACAAACGAAGCCAGCAGTGGGGTCTTTTACAGGCATAAAAGTAATTATACGAGTATATAAAGATGCACCTTTTGATAATGCTATACGATTAGTAGGCCAATTTTTAACTGCACCGCCCGCTACATATCTTGAGCCTATTGCTACGTCTGCGCCATTGGCACATGCTGCGTGAAGGCGTATTAAATCAGTTGGGTTATGAGAAAAATCTGCATCCATTTCACATATAAATTTATAATTATTTTTTAACGCCCACTTAAATCCATGTATATAAGCAGTACCAAGTCCAAGTTTACCTTTTCGCTCCTCTAAAAATAATTTGTTTGGGTATTTTGCAAATAAAGATTTTACAATAGCAGCAGTCCCATCTGGTGAGCCATCATCTATTACTAATATATGAAAAATAGTAGGCAATAACATTACTGTTTCAATAATTGCTTCAATATTTTCTTTTTCATTAAAAGTTGGTATGATAACTATTTTATCCAATTCGTTTACTGTATTTGTTTTTTGATTTTAAAAAAATATATCAAAAATTAAATTTAATGGTAAAATTTTCATTATACTATAAAAGAGGTAACTTATATAATTAATGCTTCTTATAATAAATTATTTTTTTAATAATGCTCTGTTAAAAAGTTCCGTTAATTTCTTTTTTGTGTGCATAGGAAAATCACCTTTCATCATCCAATCATAATATTGAGGGTCTTTTTTAAAAACATAATTAGTAGTGTTGTTTTTATATTTACCAAAATTAAATACTTCTTCTCCTTTTTCGTTATATACAAATCTGCGGGCATAATCTATAACTTTGTCTTCGCCAATGTGTCCTAGTATAGATTCTATTGTTGTACCAAGTTTATCATATTTTTCTAGTTGTGCCTCTAACACTTCTATAGTGGCATTTATATCTGCTTCTGCACTATGTGCATCAATTAATTCTTTATTACAAAAAAATTGGTATGCAGCACTAAGCGTTCGAGGCTGCATGCTGTAAAAAATATGTTGTACATCCACCATTTTACGTGTAGTAAAGTCAATTTCTACATCTGCTCTAATAAATTCTTCCATTAATAATGGTATATCAAATCTATTGCTATTGTAGCCTCCAAGGTCGCAGTTGTCTAAAAATTGTTTTATTTCGTTTGACATTTGTTTGAAGGTAGGTGCATCCTTTACCATATCATCTGTAATGCCGTGTATATCACTAGTTACTTGCGGAATAGGCATTTGTGGATTTACCAATCTACGCTTTGCAATTCTTGTACCATCAGGCATTATTTTTACAATAGCTAATTCTACAATTCTATCTGTAGATATGGTAACACCAGTTGTTTCTAAATCTATAAATGCAATGGGACGAATAAGCTGTAACATATTTTTTTTTGTAAGGTTAAATTAAATTAGGGTTGAGATTGCAATATACATAAGAATGTAAAAAAAATGCTAAAAGTGCTGTATTTTTTACTTTCATTTTAGTATCGTATGAGCTTATTTTAGCCATGTTTTCTTTCAAAATTTATTTATTTTTCTAGTACAACATATAACTAATCAACGTTGCATGTAAGTTGGCATTACATAATGTTAAAAACTTTACATCAATTTTTATAACCAAAAGAAAGAACGTAATTTTACCACTTTAAGAATTATGTAATAAAACAATAAATTAATTTATCAATAATCCAGTTTAAAAATTTTCATGTACACAGTTTTACAAAAAATAGAAGCCGCAGTTTCTTATATTAAAAATTTATATGAAGCCACACCAATTGTTGGAATAGTGCTTGGAAGTGGCTTAGGAAGTTTTACAAACGAAATTAATATTGAACAAGAAATACTTTACAGTGAAATACCAAACTTTCCTGTAAGCACTGTGGAAGGGCATAGTGGCAAATTAATTTTAGGGGAATTGGGAGGAAAAAAAGTAGTAGCTATGGCTGGTCGATTTCATTATTATGAAGGGTATTCTGTTGAAGAAGTAGTTTTCCCTATTAGAGTAATGAAATATTTAGGCATACAAACATTGCTTATTAGTAATGCAGCTGGTGGCATGCAAAAAGGATTTAAAGTGGGAGACTTAATGATTATTACAGACCATATTAGCCAGCTTACAATTAACCCATTACTAGGAAAAAATGAAGCGGCATTTGGGGCACGATTTCCGGATATGAGTGAACCTTATAAAAAAGACTTAATTGCTAAAGTAAAAAATATAGCTGTAGAAGCTGAGTTTGAATTAAAACAAGGTATATACATTGGCGTTACTGGGCCTACGTTTGAAACACGTGCCGAATATAAAATGCTAGCAATACTTGGTGGTGATGCTGTGGGAATGAGTACTGTACAAGAAGTAATAGCAGCTGTACACATGGGCTTACCTGTATTTGCTATGAGTGTAATAACCGACCTTGGTATTAGAGATGAAGAAAATACTATTACACATGAAGAAGTGCTACAAGCAGCAAAAGATGCCGAGCCAAAACTTACCCATATTTTTAAAGAACTAGTGGCTCAGTTGTAAACTGGATGATTTTAAAATTGTGCCATGGATTCCAACCTTTGTATAAATAATTTTAAAGTAAATCAAAGGTTGGAAGGTTGGCAACTCTTTAAACACAGTGCTACAATTTAAATGTACTCAGTAAATTAAATGAAAATATTATTTGTATTCTTTTTTTTTAATCTAATAACGGTACTTGCATACTGCCAAGACCCAACCTCTATAATAAAAGACAGACTTGGAAATTTTTCTCAAGGTTCTAGTAATGGCAATACAAAAAAAAGTACGGATACATCAAAGAAAAAAGGGAATAATAAATTAGATACACTTGGCTTTGAAAGGCGAGACGATTTAGCAGATTCTATAAATGTTAGTTTTCGGTTTATGGATTCTTTAAGAAGACAACCGTTAGATTCATCGGTAAATGATTTTGATAAATATTATAGCGTACCATCTTCTTATCAATATTTAGGTAATAACGGAGCTGCTGCTTTTTCGTTAATATTTAAACCCTTAGCAAAGCCAGGTTGGGATGCAGGTTTTCATGCCTTTGATGTATACAAATACAGCTTAGAGAATACAAAATTTTATAAAGTTACAGGTCCTTTTTCAATGCTAGCATACCAGCTTGCGGGGGGCAAAGAGCAGATGATACAAGCTTTGCATACACAAAGCCCTAAACCAAATATGAACTTTGGTTTTGAATATAGACTTATAAATGCTCCAGGTTTTTTTGTAAATCAAAATACAATACACAACAATGTTCGTTTTTTTGGTTCATACACAGGCAAAAGAAAAAGATACAACAGTTCTTTTGTAATTATATCAAACTCTATAAAAGCTTCTGAAAATGGAGGTATTTCTAATGATTCGCTTTTGCTTGATGCAAATAAAAGTAGCAGGTTTGCTATAAATGTCAACCTTGGAAATGCACAAAAGTCAGGATTTAATCCATTTCAATCTAATGTGAATACTGGGAATGTATATAAAGAAAGTATATTCTTCTTAAGGCAAAGTTATGATCTTGGTAAAAAAGATTCTATTGCTATAAATGACAGCACAACCGATTATTTATTTTATCCAAAATTACGAATACAACATACACTTACTTTAAATACCAATACTTATAATTTTATTGATTCGAAAGCAGATAGTACTTTTTATAAAAATTATTATGATACTATCCTTCCAATTATAAGGGGGCAAAGAGATAGTTTTAACTTATATGAAAAATGGAAAATTATAAAAAATGATTTTTCGCTTATTCAATTTCCAGATATAAAAAATACTGCGCAATATTTTATGGCAGGTGTAACGCTAGAAAATATACAAAGCAATACCAGAATTGGGGATTATAATTTTTATAACATAGCATTACATGGCGAATATAGAAATCGTACTAGAAATAAATTGTGGGATTTAATGCTAAAAGGGGAGTTATTTGCTAAAGGTTTGAATAGTGGTGATTATAATGTACAAGTAAGCGTAAGTCGTTTTTTAAACAAAAAAATTGGAATGGTAGATGCTTATTTTAGCAATGTAAATAGAACCCCTTCTTTTATATTCAATAACCGTTCAAGTTATAATTTAGGTAATGTAAATAATTTTAGTAAAGAGAATATAACATCCTTTGGTGCTACATCTAACAACGCTATTTTGCGTATCGGGTTTAATAATTTTCTTATTACAAACTATTCATATTTTAAAAATTTTAAAGGAACTGCTCAATATAGTAAACCAATTAACTTGTTGCAATTTTTTGCATCAAAAAAAATTAAGCTTAAAAAAAATATTTATTATTATGCAGATGCTACTCTACAGCAAACAGACAATGCTGCACCCATAAAAGTACCATTGCTTTTTACAAGAAGCAGAATTGCATACGAAGGAAGTTTATATAAAAATTTAAAAATAAGTGCTGGTTTAGAAATAAGATATTATACTCCATATAAAGTAAATAATTATTCTCCATTACTTGGGCAGTTTGTACCACAAGATACTTTAGTAATAAAAAACAAACCAGATATTGCAGCCTTTTTTCATTTTCGTATAAGAAGTTTTTCAACTTATGTACGTGCTGAAAATTTAAATACTGCAAGTTTTTCAAACGGTTTTTCTTTTGTAGATAATAATTTTGCTGCACCTCACTATCCAACGCAAGCTTTTGTAATAAGGTTTGGTATAAGGTGGTGGTTTGTAAAATAGTGAAAATATTAAAATTAATGTTACTAAAAATGTCTATTAAATAAAACAGGTTGTTTTTT
>JAYUJS010000533.1:0-2238 GCA_043765095.1 Ferruginibacter sp. | reverse complement strand
GTTTATTTGTTCCACCGTACTTTATACTAATTATATGGTCTATTAGAAAACTATAAAAAGACTCTCTATTGCAATAAACAATATTTGCACTTATAAATTGCTGTTGAAGCAACAGAATCTTTTATTTGGGTGAAAAAACTTTTCTCATAAATTATACTAGGTTCAATGCTTGTGCTTTTGCTAAGCAGATAATTTGATTTAATATTAGATAATTTTCTGTTTGATGTTTTTAATCTGTCGATAATATATTTTGGTTTTGATTGTATAGCAAATCATAAAAACGATTTAGATTTGCTTATGAAGGTTTAAAAGCTATAACTTTTTCGGAATTCATAGTTGCCATAAAATTGGCAACCTCATCATATACAGTGTGAATCATTGTTAAAATTTTTAAATAAATTTATCGCTTTTGTTTTAATTGTACTTCTTAATAATACAAAAGATTTTGCAGTATTAGTTATAAAACCTTTTAATATCTAAATGGCTTCAATCTTTTTTAATACTCGTATTATAGAAAGCCAACGCATAATTAGCATCTCCCCATAGTACTATTTACTTTGCTGGCAGGTCGGTGACAAAGCCACGGCTATGCTTTTTTAGGTTGATGACCAACTGAGGGAAAATGATAAAGAAGTAAAGAGGAATTATAGGGTTTAAAATATTTTCTCGGACTATTATAGCTCCACAATTTCTCAAGTTAATGAAAGAACGAGTCAATATACTGGCAGCTTCAATTCACCACATACTCCCCTTTTTTGTTTACCATTATAATTGGCAATTCCTTTTTTTGCTCAAAGAAATCAAATACCTCTTTTATATTTTTGTTGAACTGCTTTAAGTAAGCATTTTCTTTTATAGTTTTTTCTAAAAAATCTTGAGATTTTTTTACGTTGTATCTTATAGGAAAAACATGCACTGGTATAAACTCCTCTCCTTGGTTATAAATTGTGCTAGCTAAAAAGTACACCTCATCCATTGGCATATCAGTAATAGGAATACAACCTGTTGATACACAATCTCCATGAATATAAATAGCATTGCCAGGGCGACTTCCATCACTTAAAATCCTGTCAGATGCATTAGGATAATTTAGCCCTAGTGCAAGATGATAATTGCTGTTTGGGTTAAACTCATTTACATAATAAAATCCTTCTGGCACTTGAAAATCACCCTCTACCCTCTTCGGCCCCATGCTGCCGCTTTGCAAGCAAACTCTATAAGTTTTAAATAATTTAAACCCATCTTTATTGTTTGATTTTACCCACACTTCTAGTTGCCTATCATATTTGAAAGATCTTATAAACATGGCTTTTGGTGGCCATATTAATTTTTGTTTTTCAAATTGCTTTTTTAAAGTGTCCTCAGTTTTATTTACTAATTCAGAAGATTTAAAAAAAGGTTTTGCAATTATACTTGATTGTGAAAATATATAATTGTTATATACAAAATGTAAAAATAAAAAGAAAAATATTTTTTTCATTATATTAATAGTAAAATAAATTTGGAAATTAAACTGTTCGTAAAATTAACGTAATTATTAAATTATAATTGTTAAGAATATGAAAAAAGAAAACCACCTAAAAATTAATTTACTTTTACTTCTTTATCTCTCACAATAGTTAAATCATCCATAGCCACTGTAATAGGCATTATTCCCACTTGCACTATTACTTTTTTACCTTTTATATCTTTTACAATTCCAATATTTCTATTTTGCCTCATTTTTACTTTATCACCAATTTTTATTTCACCTTCTACTTCAATAAACTTTTCGTTTAGCTTTTTCTTTTGGCTTTGCTGTTGTAGTTTTTCTTTTTGGTTAAAAAGTAATGCCTGTATCATTTTTACAACTTCACCTTTATTCTCCGCTTTTTTCCATTCTATTACCATAGCTTTTAGCCGGCGCTCCATATCTTTTAAATAATCTATTTTTTCTGCAGATATTTTATTTTGTTCCTGCATGCGCTCCATCTCTTGCTGGTGTGTTTCTTTTTTTAACACACGGTGCATTTCTTTTTTAAGCGCTTCGTTTTCTTTTAGTAATTCTGCAAGGGTAAGTTTTTCTGCATCAAGTTTTTGTAAATCTTGCTCTGTTCTATTTAATAATTTATCTAATCTAAATTGGTCTTCGTCTACCAATTTTCTTGCACGACTAATCAATTTTTTATCTAATCCAATTCTTTCTGCAATGGAGAATGTATAAGAACTGCCAGGCTTACCAATTTGTAATTTGTACAA
>JAYUJS010000532.1:0-2239 GCA_043765095.1 Ferruginibacter sp. | reverse complement strand
TGCAGAAATGGAAAATGGTGAAATATTACATTATGAAGGCGCTTATAAATTGTATATGCAAAGAGAAGATAAATATTGGAGTATTAATTACTTTGTAATGCCCGGTTTTGTATGGTAGTTATTTATTGTAAACTATTTCTGCAATCCCTCATTAAATTTTATTAACAATTGCAATAAATCAACCTGCTCGGTTAATGGCAATGTTGTAGCTTTATCGTAAACATCGTGGTATGCAGCTATACCCCCAAGCGTGTAAAAGAAAAAAGCTGGCACGCCATTTTCTGTAAAAAAATAATGGTCACTATTTGCAGCCTTGCCCCTAGCATTTATTGCTTTTAAATATTTATTATCACTATTTATTTTTTGCATCAAAGCAAATTCTGTTGGAAATTCAGTAGCGTTTACAACAGTAATTCCATCTACACCTGTGCCGGCTAAATCTGTATTGGATAAAAAACGAATATTTTTTAAAGGTACAATGGGGTTATCTACGTAATATTTAGAGCCTAATAATCCGATTTCTTCACCAGCAAATAAAATAAAACCTATAGAATATTTTTGTGGATGTGTAACATAATATTGTGCAAGGCTTAGCAATAGTGCTACACCACTTGCATTATCATTAGCACCAGGAAAGTAAGTATCCCTCCCCATGCCGCCTAAGTGGTCGTAATGCGCAGTTATAAAAATAAACGAATCTGGCTTAGCAATACCAGCTACCATTGCACAAATATTTGCTGCATCAAACTTTTTTACAAATTTATTTTCAATGTTTACATTTATAAATGTTGGTAACTCTGTAAATTTTGTTTTATCTAATTGTATCAATGTAAAATTCGAAACCTCTTGGGCTGCACTCCATGTAAGTTTTTTTTCGAGTGTTACTAAAATGGAGTTTTCTTTATTTATAAAAGTAACGCTATCTTTTTGTTTAAGTTTACCCGATGCATTTATTCCTCTACTGTCTGCACTTACAATAAAATCTTTCCCTGCTGTTAATCTTGCGCCATTTATAGTCACATCCATTGCAGCAGGAAAAGTATTGGCAGGGTAGGTAAATTTTTGCAAATAATTCTTTTTATGAAGTGGTTTTAATCCCAAAACTTTAAATTGATTTGCTAAATAATCAGCTGCTTTTTTCATTCCGTCTTTTGTGTATCCACGACCCCAAAATGAAGGTGAGGAAAGGGTATCCACAATTTTTCTGTTGTAAGAAATGTCTTGTGAATATAAAAAAGAAGAAACGAATAAAAAAAATGAAATTAATATTGGCTTCATAAAATTTAATTAATTTAATACAAACTATTTTTACATAAAATATAAACTATTTCACCTGTTGATACAACATAAACTTTTCATTAAAATATTCTTCTTCAAAAATTTTATTTATTTCCCACACAAATGGCTTGCAGTTACTTTCAAATATTTCTTGGTTAAGGTCTCCGCCTTTTAAACATATAAGTCCATTAGGCACTCCTTTTTCTACTGTCTTTGTTTTGCGAATAGCTTTTCTACTCCAATGCCACAAGCTACCCAATGGTGCTACAGCACGGCTTACTACAGCATCAAATTGCCTATTTTTTATTTCCTCCGCTCTAGCATGTTGTGTTGTAATATTTTTTATACCAGCAGCAGCAGCTATTTCATTTACTACTTTTAGTTTTTTGCCAATGCTATCTACCAAATGAAATTGTGCCTCAGGAAAAAGTATGGCCAATGGCAAACCTGGAAAACCACCTCCACAACCTAAATCCATAATTTCTAGCCCCGCTTTAAAATCAAATCTTGTAGCTACAGTAAGGGAATGCAACACATGATGAAGGTAAAAATTATCCATATCTTTCCTACTAATGACATTTATTTTTTCATTCCAATCTACATAAAGTTCTTTTAAAATAGAAAGCTGTTTATCTTGCTGAGGCGTAAAATCAGAAAAGTATTTTTTTATAAGTTCCATAATGTTTGCAATAAATTTTAAAGTTTATTCTTTAAGTTAACGCTAGTTATTTTAAAATAACTGAATACAAACAACTAACAATAAATGAATAGGCATTTTTAATTACCTTGAATATATTTTTTAATGTAACAAACCTTGAACTTTAAACCTTGAACGCTTTTACTTCCAAGTAGGTCTTGGCTTTTTTATCAACGCTACAGAAAAAATAATATAATAAAAAAACATCCAAATATCTAACAAAATAAAAAATGGTAATAAATCTTTTTCACCCAGCTTATTCAT
>JAYUJS010000531.1:0-2240 GCA_043765095.1 Ferruginibacter sp. | reverse complement strand
GTTACAAAATATAATTTATTTCGTGCATCATAATTGCTATATGTATTTTGCAATTTACTTATATCGGCATCGGTAGATGCTGCATTAGAAAGTGAGCTAAATTTATCTCCTTCTGCTTTAGATATTTTATCATTATAATCCATAGTAGCAATATTTTGCTCTATCCGAAGATTTATTAATTCTTGTTTGCTTTGTGCCAATTTATTTTCTCCACTATTTATTTTTGCTAATCCATTTTGATAATTTACTTTTCTTTTTTCAAAGTCTACTAGAGAAATTGCTCCACTATCCAGCATAATTTTACCTGCATCTATTTGCCTTTTATATACCGATACTTCATTGTTTATAGCAACCAAATCCATTTCGTCAATATTTACTTTTAGCTGCTGCTGTTGTATTTTATTATTTATAGATGCTAACTTTAAATTTCTACCACTTGCTAATATACTTGCTTGATTTTGTGCTGTGGCTGCTTTATTTTCGTAACCCGAAGCACTATTTTGTTTGGCAGTAATTTGTTGTTGTGTACGCTGCAGTAATTGTGGATCAAAATATTCTGGCTTTACTTCACCAAGTTGTAAAATAGTATCCCCAGCATTTACTAAATCTCCTTCTTTTACATACCATTTTACAATTTTTCCTGCAATAATGCTATTTACTTCTTGTGGTCTTTGCTCTTGCTTTACAGCCGTTATATTGCCTTTGGCTCTAATATTTTGTGTCCATGGCAAAAATAGGAGTACTAGTACTGCAAGTATAATTCCCCCAAACCATAGCTTGCCTGCACGAGTACGACCTATTCTATAAATATGAGTAAATGCTTTTAATTTTGTATCTGTTGGAAGTTGCTCCAAAGTTTCATTTAAATATTTATACTCTGTTTCCATTTTAAAAAGTTAAAATTTAAAAGTTCAAAGTTCAAGGTTCAAGGTTTAAATTATAGAATTCTAAATTCAAATAACCTTGTATTTTAATCCTTAAAACCTTCAACCAATTATTCTTCCATTATCTAATTCAAATACTTTATTGCTCAATGCATGTATATTTTTATCGTTGCTTATAATTATTACAGTAGCATTGCTTTCCTTCATTAAATACTCCATCATTATTTTTTCTTGAACTGTGCTTAAATGCCTTAAAGGCTCTTCTAACAAAATTAAAGTTGGCTTACCAAGTAATGCTCTTAATAATTTTATATTTTGTTTTACTTGGTTACTAAGCCTCTTTCCCATAGGGTCAAGTAAGGTATCATATCCATATTTATTGGCCATAATAAATTCTGTAAAGCCAATTTTATCTGCCATATTTGTTATTTCCTTCATACTAATATCTACACTACCCATTGTAAGATTTTCTAAAATAGTTCCTTTAAAAATATCTTGATCATGTAGCATAATGCCTGTTTGCGACCTTAAACTATTTAGATTGTAATTTCCAATTGGTATTTTATTTAGCAAAATACTTCCTTCAAAACTAGGGTATGCTGCAGTAAGTAAACGTAATACAGTACTACGCCCAGCACCTGATTTACCTTTTACACATATTACTTCGTTACTATTTATTTCAAAATCTGTATCAGCTAGTGCTTTGCTGCCATCAGGGTATGAAAAATTTACATTTACAAAATCAATTGCACAACCACTTGTATTGTCAAAAATTAAATTACCACTATTTTCTATTTTTCTATCAACAATTTTTGCTAGCTTTTCTATTGATGTTAAACTATCGTACACATTATCCATCGTAGCTATTAATTTTTCTACAGAAGAAATTATTAAAATTATTACTATATCTACTGCAATAAATTGCCCTACATTTATTTGTTGATTAAGCAATAACCAAGTACCTGCAATCAGCATTGTACCTACTATTAAAATTTTAAATAAAATAAGACTCCAATATTGGGTGGTTAAAATTTTAAAATGGGCAGTTCTACTTTCTAAAAATTCACTAACTAATTCATCAGTTTTTTGCATGTGTAATGATGAACCTTTGCTATATCTAAATGTTTTTGCACCTCTTGCAATTTCTTGTAGCCAACCAGCGGTTTTATATTTGTAATCGCTAGATTGCATATTTGTATGAAACCCTTTTGGAGAAGTAAGGGTTATAATAATTACTAAAACTATTAATACAAATGCGCCAAAGCCAATAAATAATGGATGGTAAAACGAAAGCAAAATTAAACCCAGCAAAATTTGAATAATAGAAGTTGGAATATCTACCAATAGTTTTTCAAT
>JAYUJS010000530.1:0-2241 GCA_043765095.1 Ferruginibacter sp. | reverse complement strand
ATTTAAAAACAATTGCTCCCCAACGATTATAAATGATAAAGCTGTATTGTTTGATTATACCATAAATTAAAGGTTTAAACAAATCGTTTAAGCCGTCTTTATTTGGTGTAAAAGTATTTGGCACAAATACACCAACAATACAATCTGTTTTTTGTGTAACTAATATAGAGTCTCTTCCTTCACAACCAAATTGAGACCGTTGCAGAGCCATTTTGTCATAAAATATTGACAGTCAATATATTGAAATATTTTCTGTATATTTGATTATGGAAAAGAACACCCAACAACTCAGTTTTTCTACAATTGCTATATCAAAGCGAAAACTAAAGAATGATTTTTTTAGACAAATGAATCTTCTGTTAGACTGGTCTCCTATAGAATTGGAATTAAAGAAACATTACAATAAAGGTTTTAGTGTAGCAGGTCGTCCGTCGTATAGCGGCTTGCTGTTATTCAAAATGTCGTTGCTACAAACATGGTATGGTTTAAGTGATTATGAGGTTGAAGAACGCTTAAACGACAGCTTAAGTTTTATGAGTTTTGTAGGATTAACGCTAGAAGATTCTGTACCAGACAATACAGTACTAAGCAGATTTAGAACAGAGCTAACTAAAAAAAATGCTTACGAACCTTTGATGAATATAATAAATTTACAACTAGAGCAGAAAGGGATATTGCTGAAAAAAGGAGCTATAATAGATGCAAGCATAACCGATAGCCCACGTAAACCAAGAGGTAAAAAGGAATACGAAGTTGTAGAAGATAGGCAAGAAAATGCTGACACAAAGCTACCAGTACCTGTAAAAATATTACAAGTAAAAATTCAAAGCCATGTAGATACCGAGGGTGCTTGGGTAATGAAAGCTGGAAAATTACGCTATGGTTATAAAAAGCATATTGTTACAGATGAACAGGGCTTAGTAGTAGCGGTAGTAACAACATCTGCTAACGAAAGCGATATAGTACACTTAGAAGATGTAGTAGAAAAAGCAGCACTAAAAAAAGGGGCAAGAGTAAGAGCAGATAAAGGTTATTGCAGCAAGAGTAATCGAAATTATTTAAATGAAAAAGGACTTAAAGATGGTATTATGCACAAAGCTGTAAAAGGGAAAGTGCTCACAAATCATCAAGTAAAATTTAACACCATAGTTAGCAAAGTGAGATACAGAGTAGAACGAACTTTTGGAGGAATGAGCAGATGGTTTAATACTGGTACTGCAAGATATTTAGGCAAAGCCAAAACACATACACAACATCTGATGGAGGCAATGGCATACAATTTATATCGTTCTCCTGGGATAGTTATGTCCAATGCAATTTTATCAATCAAATAAGGGTTGAAAAGGAGTAAGAAACTCCAAATAACGAAAAATTAAAATCAAAAAATGAAGTAAATGAAAAAATTAGATAGCTAAATCAACAAAAAAATGAAAAAAATTAACTGGGAGGTTTAGTGACTCATTTTTGCAACGGTCTCTATATGTATATGCAATTGTTTAAAATTTTCGCCTTTTTCACTTAGTTTTCTATTTATTTCCCATTCTTTATTTAATGGTAAATACCCAACCCACCCATCAGTGGTTACTTTTGCATTTATGGAAACATGTTTTTTAAATATTGTTTCTAAACTTTTTGCTGAAGCATCGTTGATTGTTTTTGCGTAAGCTCTACCTATTGTTTCGTTCCCTTTTTTATCGGTTACTCTTTCAATTGCCAATACAACTAGCTCTTTTTTCCCATGACTTCTACCTGGTGTATTTGCTTCAAAACCCACCTATTAAAAACTCATCTACTTCTACTTGATTAACTAAATCATGTTGTTCACTACTTTTCATTGTATGCTGTAATTTAGCCTTTAGCAACAAGCCAGTTTTTTGTTGGCAACCAAATTCTTTTGCTAATTCGCAGCCTGACATACCTTTTTTTCTAACACAAATTCTATAAATGAACTCAAACACTGTGAGCATATTTAGTTTGCATCTATGCAAAAGTGTGTTTGCTATTGCTGATTCATTATAGTCACATTTTGTGCAGCGTCTATAATATCACAAGCGTCCTTTACAATAGGTCTCATTCTTACATTTTGAACATTTGTAACCTGAACCCCATTTTAATTCTACCAAATATTCCATACAATCGTCGTTGGTTTTGAACCTCGACTTAAATTCTTTGAGTGTTATCCCTTCAAACATAGCTAAATTATTTAGTGTAAATATACTAAATAATTTAGACTTTATTGCT
>JAYUJS010000529.1:0-2244 GCA_043765095.1 Ferruginibacter sp. | reverse complement strand
CTTGCACAAAGATGGCATTATTTACAGAGGGCTTCGCATGGTAAATTGGGACCCTGCAAGTAAGACAGCCTTGAGCGATGAAGAAGTAATTTTTAAAGATGTTGACAGTAAATTATATTATGTTACGTATCTTTTTGCAGATGGCAGTGCTGGCGGCATAACCGTGGCTACTACAAGGCCTGAAACGATTTTAGGAGATGTGGCTATTTGTGTAAACCCTACCGATGAAAGATATATTTCGTTTATAGGAAAGGAAGTGATTGTGCCAATCATCAACAGAAAAATAAAAATTATTGGCGATGAATATGTAACGGCAGACTTTGGTACGGGTGCACTAAAAGTAACCCCTGCGCATGATAAAAATGACAATGAATTAGGTAGAAAGCATAATCTAAAAGCTATAAATACGCTAGATGAAGAAGGAAAATTTACGTTGGAAGAATTGGAAGATGATTTAATAAATGATACTATTATTTTGTATGCAGGCATAGACAGATTTGCACTTCGCAAAAAAATTGCATTAGATATTGAAGAAATTGGAGGTTTGAAAAAAATAGAAGATTACAAAAGCCAAGTGGGCACTAGTGAGCGTACTGGTGCGGTTATAGAAAGCCGTTTATCGCTACAGTGGTTTATGGATATGAAAAAGTTTTTAGCTTTAAATCCAGATATATCAGCGGCTGTAGCTGATGAACGCATAAAATTTCACCCAAGCAAAGCAAAGAATACATATGCACATTGGATGTATAATATTAAAGATTGGTGCATAAGCAGACAGCTTTGGTGGGGGCAGCAAATACCTGCGTGGTACGATGAGGAAGGAAGATTTGTGGTGGCGGAAAATGAAGAGATGGCATACAAGGAATATTCAAAGAATCACGGAGCTAAGTCTCCACCTTCGGGGGAGGTTTGGAAGGGGTTGAAGCAAGACGAAGATTGTTTGGACACTTGGTTTAGTAGCTGGCTTTGGCCAATGGAAGTTTTTAAAGGAATAAGCAATCCTAACAATGCAGATATAAATTATTACTACCCAACAACCACACTTGTTACAGGGCAAGATATTATCTTCTTTTGGGTGGCACGTATGGTAATGGGAGGTTATGCTTTTAAACAAACACAACCTTTTAAAGATGTTTATTTTACAGGTATGGTAAGAGATAAGCAAGGGCGCAAAATGAGTAAGCAATTGGGTAACTCTCCTGACTTGCTTGCTTTGATAGACCAATATGGCGCAGATGCGGTTCGATTTGGTATAATGATTGCAAGCCCTGCGGGTAATGATATTTTGTTTGATGAAAGTGCACTTGAGCAAGGGAGGAATTTTAATAATAAGATGTGGAATGCGTTGAAGCTGTTGAAGATGTGGGAAGGGAGGCAGTTGGTAGTGGGCAGTGGGCAATTTGCAGCGGGCAAGGAGCAGTTTGCAATTGGGTGGTTTGAGAATAGGTTGAATGAAGTTCGTTTGGAAGTGAATGAAATGCTAAACCAATTTAAATTGAGTGAAGCGTTAAAAGTTATTTACTCCTTAATATGGGATGATTTTTGTAGTTGGTATTTGGAGTGGGTGAAACCTGGTTTTGAACAACCGATAGAAAAAGCAGTGTATGAAAAAACGGTTTCGTTCTTTTCTCAGTTGATGGAATTGTTACATCCATTCATGCCTTTTGTAACAGAAGAAATTTATCATTTACTGGAAGATAGAAAAGACGATTTGTGTACACATGTATATGCAGAGCCTGTGCAGGTAAATGAAAAAATACTAAGCGAAGGAGCATTGTTAAAAAATATTATTAGTGGCCTGCGTGATGTGCGTAACAAAAACCAAATAAAACCAAAGGAAACCATACAGGTTCATATACAAACAGCAGAAGCAGTTATTTACAAAAGCATAGAAAGTATTTTGGCAAAGCAAATAAACGCTGAAGCTATAACTTATGTAAATGATGCCGTGGCAGGAACAATAACAACCGTAATAGGTAAAGATAAATTTTATATAGAAACAGAACAGCCATTAAATGTAGCTGGGCAAAGAGATGATTTGGAAAAAGAACTAGCTCACTTAAAAGGATTTTTAATAAGTGTAGAAAAGAAACTGAGCAATGAAAAATTTGTAGCTAATGCAAAGCCTGAGGTATTGGCGGTAGAGAATAAGAAAAAAGCAGATGCCTTGGAAAAGATTGCAATAATAGAAGATAGTTTGAAAGGAATGTGAGTTGGTTGATTAGTTTATAGGTTATTGGTTGA
>JAYUJS010000528.1:0-5950 GCA_043765095.1 Ferruginibacter sp. | reverse complement strand
GGATTATGGAACCTGCTGCTGTAAAATTAGGGTATTGGAAATGGCTTGGCGATGGCGATATACCAAGTTACAATTACTTAAGTTGGCTTGGTGTAAGTACTATTTTAATGGCAGCTTTTGGGTTATTAAAATTTGATAAACAAAATATTTTTGCAATAAATTTGCTACTTACTATGGCAATGTTTTTTATGTTAATAAGAACTTTTTTATGAATTGGATAATCACAATACCAATCACATTGGTTACTTTTTTATTGATGGAAGGAATTACTTGGGCCACGCACAAATTTGTAATGCATGGGTTTCTTTGGTATTTGCACGAAGACCATCACCACCCTCATAAATCATTTTTTGAAAAAAACGATGCGTTCTTTTTAATATTTGCCATACCAAGTTGGTTGTGTATAATGCTTGGGTTACAGGCTCAAAACTATATAGCAGCAGGTATTGGGTTTGGTATTGCTATGTATGGTTTTGCTTATTTTTTAGTGCATGATGTAGTAATACATCAGCGGTTTAAATGGTTTACACGCACCAATAGTGTGTACATACGAACCATACGATGGGCGCACAAAATGCATCACAAGCAAATGGGTAAAGATGATAGCGAAAGTTTTGGAATGTTATATGTTGCAAAAAAATATTGGGACAAAGTAAAAGCGGATAAAGCAAGGAATGTGTTTTAGATATTGCTAGTTTTCTATTTTTAAAAGAAATCAAATCTTTACAAAAATATTAAATACCATACTATTCTTTTCATTATGAATAGCTTGCCTTTATTTTTTGAAGTTTTATAAGTAATCTTTACAATTTTTTTATGCCCCAACTCCTAATATGTATTTATTAGTAATACTATTTTGATTTGTAAAACAGCTCAAAGGCTGTTCGTAAATATTAGATGATATTATACCGACTTTATAAATGGTTGGACTAAATTAAAATTATAAATTAGTATAAAACCCTGTCTTAAAAATTAGTTTGTAGGCTAGTTCTAGTTTTTGTACTCAATATCAAAGTAAACTTGCTATTAATTTTTTATTAGCTACCTTTTCAAAATAGATTAATTCTTTGGCAATTTCATCATTGTTTAATCAACTTGCTTTAATATTATTTAACGTCCATGTTATCCAATCTGTAAAAATAAATAGTTGTATTTCTACATTTTCATTTTGTGCACATACACTAGCTATTTACTCGCCATTTTCTACTTCATTAAAATTGTAAAGTCTCTTTTTAATAACGATTTATTTTATTAATGGTTTTAAATAAAACCATTAATTGTATTGTTTTTGAGTAAAAATATATACAATAATTAGGTTGTTTAAAATAAGCAACAAAAAGTATTTTTTCATTTTGGATAATTATATAAACTAGTAAAATCAAAAATATTGATTAATATTTCTTTTTTATTAATTAGGTCACTAAAACTAAAACCCCTATTTTTGCAATGCGAAGTAGAGCAGCGGTAGCTCGTCGGGCTCATAACCCGAAGGTCACTGGTTCGATCCCGGTCTTCGCAACCAACAAGAATAATGGTAACTAGTTTTATTGAAAGATAAACACAGCTCAATTCCATTTTTCGTAGTAAAAAAGGCTCGGATTTTTTCCGAGCCTTTTTAAAAAAATTAAGATTGTTTTACTTGTAAAGTTAAACAATGATTACCTCCTCCATCTTTCAGCAACATGTTTGCGGTAATCAACATTTTTATAAACTAAGTTTAATCTGTGCAAATCAGTAAAATCTGAGAGCAAAAAAATAGCATTTAAGCATGAAAGCAGGTTTCGTAAATATTTTTGGTAAGCCCAATGCAGGCAAAAGCACATTGCTTAATGCGTTTATGGGAGAAAAAATGGCCATCGTATCGCATAAAGTTCAAACTACTAGGCATCGTATAAAAGCTATTCTTACAAATGAGGAGTATCAAATTATTTTTTCGGATACACCAGGTATTATAGACCCAAAATACAAGTTGCACGAAAAAATGATGCAAGCCGTAAAAGGTAGTTTAGAAGATGCAGATGTGGCTTTGTTAATTGCAGATGCTAGAGAAACGGTTGATGAAAGCCATGAGATTTTTCAAAAACTTAGATTGAAAGCACCCGTAATTGTTGTGCTTAATAAAATAGACCAAGTAAAGGATGCAGAAGAATTAGAAAAAATAAAAACTTTTTTTGAAGCACAAGCTTATTGTAAGGAAGTAGTGTTGATATCGGCATTAAAAAAAGATGGAATAGAAGCATTGTTGCAAAGAATTTTATTTTACTTGCCAGAGGGGCATCCGTTTTATGAAGGTGATGACATAAGCGATATGCCTGTAAAGTTTTTTGTAGGTGAACTAGTAAGAGAAAAAATATTTCAATTATACCATGAAGAATTACCGTACCATACTACAGTAGTGGTACAGGAGTATAAAGAAAAGAGTACACTTACAAAAATACGTGCAGAAATAATTGTGCAAAGAGATACACAAAAAGGAATAATATTGGGAGAAGGTGGTAGCATGATAAAACAACTAGGCACATTGGCAAGAAAAGATATAGAAGAATTTATTGGCAATAAAGTGTTTTTGGAGTTGTATGTAAAAGTGAGACCAAAGTGGAGAGATAGTGAGTTGTTTTTGAAGGAATATGGATATTAGTCAGCATATAAAGGGCAGTTGGAAAAAGTATTTTTAAGTAATTAGTTCATTTAAAAATAATATTTATGGGTTCTTATAAAAACTTGTTAGTTTATAAGAAAGTCTATTCTTTTTCAATATATATTTTGATGTGAGTAAATCATTTCCCACAGAAGAAAAGTATAATTTAACAAATCAAATAAGAAGTTGCTCACGTTCTGTATTTGCAAATTTTGGAGAGGTTTATAGAATAATAAAATATCCTGCACATTTTGTAAATAAGCCTACAGTTTGTGATGCAGAAGGTAAAGAAACAGAAATTTGGTTGAAATTTTTTTTTGATTGTAAATATATTAATAAAAAAAATATTTAGATTCATGTAGCAGGAGTGAGGAAGTTGGAAACATGCTGGGACACATTATTAACAAGCCAGATATTTAAAATAAAAGTAGGAAATAAATAAAGCTTTTGGCCATTTGCCAATAGTATTTAATAATAAAAAAAGCGTAGTTGCTTTTGCCAATTGCCAATTTGCACACTGCATTTTGCCAAATGCCAACTGCCAACTGCCAACTGAAAATTATGTCGTTTACAGTAGCAATAACAGGTCGCCCAAATGTGGGTAAGAGTACATTTTTTAATCGTTTGCTTGAGCAGCGTAAAGCCATTGTAGACGATGTAAGTGGTGTTACTAGAGATAGACAATACGGTGTAGCAGATTGGACGGGTCGTTCGTTTAATGTAATAGATACGGGCGGTTTTGTAGTAGGTAGTGATGATGTGTTTGAGAGAGAGATACGCAAGCAAGTGCATATTGCTATAGATGAAGCTAATGTAATTATTTTTATGGTAGATGCTGCTGCTGGCATTACCAATTTAGATGAGAGCATGGGCGATTTATTACGCCGCAGCAAAAAGCCAGTTTTTCTAGTTGTAAATAAAGTAGATAACCATGCACGTATGCTGGAAGCAAGTGAGTTTTACAGCATGGGTTTTGAACATATCTTTTTTCTATCGTCAATAAGTGGGAGTGGTTCTGGTGAATTATTAGATGCCATTGTAGAATTGATGCCAGCGGAAAAAGAAGAAGAAGCAGAAGCCGTTTACCTGCCAAAGTTTGCCATTATTGGTCAGCCAAATGTTGGTAAATCTAGCTTACTAAATGCTTTGATAGGGCAGGAGCGTACAATTGTAAGTGATATTGCAGGTACTACTAGAGATAGCATACATACCCACTACAATATGTTTAACAAAGAATTTGTGTTGATAGATACCGCAGGTATTCGTAGAAAAAATAAAGTAAATGAAGATCTTGAATTTTACTCTGTAATAAGAGCCATAAAAGCGTTAGACGAAGCCAATGTATGTTTGCTAATGATAGATGCAGAAAAAGGTATTACAGCGCAAGATCTTGCTATTTTTTCTATGGCGGTAAAAAAAGGAAAAGGAATTGTAGTACTGGTAAACAAGTGGGATTTGATAGAAAAGGAAACCAATACTGCCCGTGATTATGAAAAGCAACTAAAAGAAAGATTAGAACCATTTAGTGATGTGCCCATTATTTTTACCTCTGTAATAGAAAAACAGCGGTTGCTAAAAAGTATAGAAATGGCATTGATGGTTTTTGAAAACCGCCAGCGAAAAGTACCTACCAGTAAGCTTAACGATGTAATGCTAAAAGCTATTGAGCAAATAAAACCACCTGTAGTAAGAGGAAATGCTATTAAAATAAAATATGTAACACAGTTGCCTATGCATACCCCTACATTTGCATTTTTCTGCAATTACCCAGATGATATTAAAGCGCCTTACCAAGGTTATTTAGAAAATAAATTGAGAGAAAATTTTGATTTTACGGGTATACCAATTAGGTTGTTTTTTAGGAAAAAATAATTTATTTCTCTTTTTAAAAATTTATAAAAATTTCGCTCTTCAATTAAAAACTGAGGGGCTTTTATTTTTTTATTTGGCTTGTAAAAAATACATATCTATATAGTTAACTTATAAAAAGATAAAAATGGCCTTTACCTAATTATTTATGTATTTATTATAAAAATGTTAATTTTTTGAAATAAAAGCATAACTTTATTATCCGAACTTAATTAATTGCTATTAAATTGTATACCCAAAAGTTACAACATTAGTAATTGTTGTATTCAAAACAATTAATCATTAAACAAAAAAATTATGAAGAAGATTTACGTTTTACTGTTGGCAATTATGATGTTTGCTTGTGGTAGTTTTGCTCAAACAACCCTATTAAGTTCGACTGGCGATGGTGGTTTCGAAAATGGAACTACACCAATAGCTAATGGCTGGACTGCCGTAAATGGAGCCCCCGATAGCTGGGTTGTAGGAACAGGAGCTGGTGTATCTGCTGGTATTAATGCTGGATATATAGCCAATGGTACTATATGGACATACTCTCAATTAAGTACTATTCAACACCTTTACAGGGATATCACAATTCCTTCTGGTAGTACTAAACTTACAATTAATTTTAAATGGAAAGTAGGTGGTGAGGGTGGTACAACATCTGATTGGGATAACATGAAAGTTTTTCTTACACCCACTTCTTTTACCCCTACTTTGGCAAACCCAGTACAAGCTACATACCAACTATCTGGTGCTGGTGCAGTATCAGGTATGTATAAATTAAATAGTGCTGCGTACAATACTGAAACTATCACAACTACAGTAGCACCTGGTACTACATACCGTCTAATTTTTAGTTGGAAATCAGATATTTCAACAATAGCGACTCCTCCTGCGGCTATCGACGAGGTGTCAGTGGTTTCCTCTACAAATTCTTCAATAAGCTCAACAAATATTGGAGGATTATGGAGTAGCCCTGCTACGTGGGTAGGTGGTGTAGTGCCGAATAACGATGACGTTGAGATTGCAAATGGTGCTACTGTTACTATAGACCAAGTTACAACTGTAAAAAATCTAACAATCGGTAGTGGTTCTTCTGGTATTTTGCATTGGAATGGAACTGCAAATGCACTAACAGTAAATGGTAACTTACTTGTAAATGCTGGAGCAAATCTAAATATGTTTACTGCAGCAGCAGCTCACCCAGGAGTTACAGTAAATATTAGGGGGAATTTTACGAATGATGGTACTGTTCATGCTGCAATGGCAGGGGCAATAATCACTTTTAATAATAATGTTTCTACCCCAAGTAATTTAGACGGTACTGGTACATTTGTAGGCGGTATTATTGGACAAATAATTAGTACAAGCTTTGGTGATGTTACTATAAATACTACTCAAAATATTACAACCAGAGCAATAGCATTTACTGCCGCTGGTCTCAATACAAATGGAAAA
>JAYUJS010000527.1:0-2246 GCA_043765095.1 Ferruginibacter sp. | reverse complement strand
TATGCGTAAAATGCGTGGCAATAAAATTGCCATGATTTTTCAAGAACCCATGACATCGCTCAATCCTGTGCATACTTGCGGGGCGCAGGTAATGGAATCTTTAATGCTACACAAAAACTTGAATAAAAAACAAGCAAAAGAAGCAGCCATAGCTTTATTTACAAAAGTAGAATTACCTGTGCCTGCTGAAATGATTAATCGTTTTCCACATCAAATAAGTGGTGGGCAAAAGCAACGAGTAATGATAGCCATGGCTATGAGTTGTAACCCTGCATTGCTTATTGCAGATGAGCCCACTACAGCACTAGATGTAAGAGTACAAAAAAATATACTGCAACTGCTTAAAAACCTGCAAGCAGAAAATGATATGGCTATACTTTTTATAACCCACGATTTATCGTTGGTAGCAAATGTAGCAGACGAAATAGTTGTAATGTACAAAGGCGATATTGTAGAAAAGGGGAATGCAAAAACGGTATTGGCAAACCCACAACACATTTATACAAAAGCATTGTTATCTTGCTTGCCCACAGCAAAAAGCAAAGGTAAAAGGCTAGCAGTAATAGATGATTTTATGGATGATAAAAATACTAATGTAAAAGAAATTGTAATACAAAAAATTGCTTTACCATCTGAGGAAGTTGTCTTAAAAGTAGAAAACTTAAAAGTGTATTTCCCTTCTAAAAAATATATGTTTGGCAAAGTATTGGAGCATTACAAAGCGGTGGATGATGTAAGTTTTATCATAAATAAGAATGAAACACTTGGCTTGGTTGGAGAAAGTGGCTGTGGTAAAACAACACTTGGCAGAGCTATTTTAAATTTAGTGAAACCAACTAGTGGAAATATTTTTTTTGGGGGCAGCAATATTGCCCATGCATCTACAGAGCAAATGCGCATTATCAGAAAAAATTTGCAAATCGTTTTTCAAGACCCTTATGGTTCTTTAAACCCTAGGCTAAGCATTGGCGATGCAATTGTAGAACCAATGTACGTTCATAATTTAATAACATCAAAAAAAGAAAGAAAAGACAAAGCTATTCATTTGCTAGAGCAAGTGAATATGCCAGCAGATATATTTAACAGATATCCACACCAGTTTAGCGGAGGGCAGCGCCAACGAATATGTATAGCTCGTGCACTTGCACTTAATCCTAATTTTTTAATATTTGATGAAAGTGTATCTGCGCTTGATGTGAGCGTACAAGCACAAGTACTTAATTTAATAAACGATTTAAAAACTAAATATAATTTCACCTCCATTTTTATATCACACAACCTTTCTGTAATACATTATATAAGCGATAGGATAATAGTAATGAATAAAGGGAAAATAATAGAAAGTGGGACAGCTGATGAAATAATGTTTAACCCAAAAGAAAATTATACCAAAGAATTATTAGCCGCAGCAAGTTTTTAATTTTGGTATCATAATATTATAATTAAATTTCTTTACCATTTTTTTTGCATTACAAAATGAGTTTTACAACTTTCTTAAAAAAATTATTACAACTTCATCAAACTGTTTTCTACCAAAGCATATACTTTATCATCTTTTTGAGGAGTTATGCTATAGGTACCAGTAAATTTTCCAAAGGCAGGTAGTACTGCATATGTTTTAGTAAAATGAAAACATGGCAATTTTATACTTTGCCTTCCCAATCCTTGCATAAGTATGCTTGGATGTATGTGGCCACTAAAACAATATTTTATTTCTTGTTTTTCTATATCACATTTATCGTGAGCAAATATAAAATTATTTATTTCCATAGTTTTATAATGCAAAGTAATATTTGCTTTTTCATACCAACTTTTATTTAAAATATCATGGTTACCCATTATTAAATGTATTTCTATATTAGGTATATCATTTCTCCATTTGTAAAATAGCTCATGTTCTTTATTTTGATGGCTATGAAATAAATCTCCAACAATAATTAATTTTGATGGCTTAAAAAATTGTATAGCTGCTAGTAGCCTAAACAAATCTTCTTGTAACACTGTTTGCGGTATGGGTATACCCGCTTTACGAAAATGCCCACTCTTGCCTAAGTGTAGGTCAGACAATATTAATGCGTTTTCTTCTTCCCAAAAAATAGTACGATTTGGAGAAAGTAAAAAAGTATTGCTTAGTATAATGTGTGGTATTAATAAAGACATAAAAGCAAAAGTATTATTAAATATTTCTTAAATAATTTTTGCTTTAGCTATTTGTTGTTTAAATTTTTTCTTAAAAAAATAATATT
>JAYUJS010000526.1:0-5967 GCA_043765095.1 Ferruginibacter sp. | reverse complement strand
TAAAAATGCCGTTTAAGAACTATCTAACAAATTTAAAATATTAATGTATGATTTCCGAAATAACAGATACAAAAAGCAAAACACTTTTACCTGATGCATTACAAAAAATAAATGCCTATTGGCGTGCTGCAAATTATTTATCAGTAGGACAAATTTATTTATACGACAATCCTTTATTAAAAATACCATTATCATTAGCGCATATAAAGCCTCGCCTGTTGGGGCATTGGGGTACTACGCCAGGTTTAAATTTTATTTACGTTCACCTCAATAGAATTATAAAAAAATACAATCTCTCCATTATTTATGTAGCAGGGCCTGGGCATGGTGGGCCAGGCATGGTGGCAAATGTATATTTAGAAGGCACCTACAGCAAGGTATATCCATCAATTTCGCAAGATGAATTGGGAATGCAAAAATTATTTAAGCAGTTTTCTTTTCCGGGTGGCATACCAAGCCATGTAGCAGCAGAAACCCCTGGTTCTATACATGAAGGTGGTGAACTCGGTTATTCATTATTGCATGCTTATGGTGCAGTGTTTGATAATCCAAATTTAATAGTAGCATGTGTAATAGGCGATGGAGAAGCTGAAACAGGTGCATTGGCAGCAAGTTGGCACAGCAATAAATTTTTAAATCCTGTGAATGATGGTGCAGTAATTCCTATTCTGCATTTAAATGGATATAAAATTGCAAACCCAACAATACTTGCTCGGATACCAAAAACGGAATTAGAAAATTTGATGATTGGCTATGGCTACAACCCTTATTTTGTAGAAGGAAATGACCCATTGCTCATGCATGAGTTGATGGCAACAATATTGGATATTGTTGTAAATGAAATTGCAGCAATACAAAATGATGCTCGTAAAAATGGGTATTCAAAAAGAGTAATATGGCCAATGATAATTTTAATTTCACCGAAAGGATGGACAGGACCTAAAGAAGTAGATGGTGTAAAAATAGAAGATACATGGAGAGCACACCAAGTACCGCTTTCACAATTATTTGAAAAGCCTGAACATGTAAGATTATTAGAAGAGTGGATGCTGAGTTATAAACCTGATGAACTTTTTGATGATGAAGGAAAGCTAATTGAAGAACTTACTGCTCTTGCACCTAAACCTGAAAGCTGCATGGGTGCAAGCCCTTATGCAAATGGAGGTTTACTTTTGCAAGAACTTACCATGCCTAATTATAGAAACAATGCCATTAAAGTTTTACAGCATGGTAACATAAAAGCAGAAGCTACTGTAGTAATGGGTGCATTTTTAAGAGATATAATGAAATTGAATTGGGACAAAAGAAATTTTAGAGTTTTTGGGCCTGATGAAACTACTTCAAATAGATTATCAAAATTATTTGATATTACAGAACGTACTTCTACAGCAGAAATTTTGCCAACAGATGACCATATATCTGCTGATGGAAGGGTAATGGAAATTCTGAGTGAGCAAATGTGCCAAGGTTGGCTAGAAGGATATTTGCTTACAGGAAGGCACGGTTTATTTTCTTGCTACGAAGCATTTATACATATTATAGATAGTATGTTTAACCAACATGCAAAATGGTTGAAAGTAGCCAGGCATATACCTTGGCGTAAATCGATAGCATCGTTAAATTATTTACTTACTTCACATGTATGGCGGCAAGACCATAACGGAAATAGCCACCAAGACCCTGGATTTTTGGATGTGGTGGCCAATAAAAAATCAAATATTGTAAGAATATATTTACCGCCCGATGCTAATACTTTATTATCAGTAACAGACCATTGTTTGAGAAGTAAAGATTATGTAAACGTAATAGTAGCAGGAAAGCAACCTGAAATACAATGGTTAAATATAGATGAAGCTATTTCACATTGCGAAGCAGGAATTGGAATATGGCAATGGGCTTGTAATGATGAGGGTAACGAACCCGATGCAATACTTGCCTGTGCAGGCGATGTACCAACGTTAGAAACAATGGCTGCTGTAAAATTATTAAAAGAGCATTTGCCCGAAATAAAAATAAGGGTAATAAATGTATTGAACTTGATGAAATTGCAGCCTGATAGCATGCATCCACATGGATTAAGCGATGATGCATTTGATGAATTATTTACAACAAATAAGCCCATCATTTTTGCTTTTCATGGGTATCCTTTACTCATACATAAGTTTACCTACCAACGTACAAACCACCACAACATACATGTACACGGCTACAAAGGCGAGGGTACTACCACTACGCCTTTTGATATGGTGGTGATGAATGAATTAGATAGATATCATTTGGTTTTAGATGTAATAGAAAGAACAAAAATAATAGGAGAAAAAATAATTAATATAAAACATTTTTTACAAAATAAATTAATAGAACATATAGCATACATAGAAATGCATGGAGAGGATATGCCTGAAATTAGGGATTGGAAATGGGAGGCTAATTAACCAATTGGTTAATTAGCCAATAAAACAACTTAATTATATAACAATTTAAAAAAGTGGAAGTCTTCAATTTATTGCAGACTTCCCAAGTCCCCCATGGGGGATTTAGGGGGCTTAAAAAATGAACACTATAATAATTACCACCGATTTTTCTGCAACGGCATTGAATGCGGCTCAATACGCCATTCAATTAGCAGAGGTAGTGCATGCCGATATTTTATTGGTAAATGTATTTGAGGTATTACCAAACTATGGCGAAATGGTTTTTGATGTAAATGTAGATAAGCTTACAGAAGATGCAACTTATGAAATAGAAGCATTAAAAAACGAACTAATAAAAAATACAAATACTACCGTACACATAAAAACATTAGTAATGCTAGGCGATTTTTTTCAAGAACTTGAAACAGTGTGTAACGAAACAAAACCGTATGCAGTAGTAATGGGAAGCCAAGGAAGCAGTGCAATAGAACGTTTTTTGTATGGAAGCCACGTATTAAATGTAATGAGGGATTTAGAATGGCCAATAGTAGCAGTGCCGCCAAAAGCTATTTACAACAAAATATATAGAATTGGTGTGGCATACGATTTTGAAGCAGAAATAGAACATGTTTTAATAGAAAAAATTAAAAGTACCGCAATTGATTTTAACGCAGAAATACATATTTTGAATTTTGAAAGAGAAGATAATTTTGATGCTGAATATGTTTTAACATCAAACAAATTAGAAAGAAGTTTAAAACCGTTTGAACTAAAATTCCATTTTGTAGCAAGCAATCAAATTGTTGAAAGCATTGTAGAGTTTGTAGATAAAAATTACATCAATCTTTTAATTGTTATGCCAAAACATCACAGTGTAATTGAAAAATTGTTATCCAAAAGTCATACCAAAGCATTGATATTGCATAGTCATGTACCTATACTTTCATTGCGAAAATAAATTTGTATTATCAGTTGGTGGAGCAACCAACCAATAATTTAATAGTTGATGGGGACACCAACCATTAAAAGTTTTTATACTTTCATTAGGTAAATAAATTTTATATGAAAACACTTTTTTATAGTATAAAAGATTTTGAGAAAAAATATTTGGATAAGGCTAATACATTAGCATACGAAGTAGAATATATTGGTGAGCCACTTTCGATGCTGACCGTTGATTATGCAAAAGGGTTTGATGCTATTGTTATTTTTACAAGTGATGATGCATCAGCAGAAGTATTAATTGCATTAAAAAATGCAGGAGTGAAATACATTAGTACAAGAGCTACAGGCTATGATAATATTGATATTGACAAAGCCAATCAACTAGAAATGGTAGTTGCACATGTGTCTAATTATTCACCTTATTCAATAGCTGAGCATGCGGTAGCATTGCTTTTAGCTGCTATTAGAAAATTAGTACTTGCAAATGCACAGGTTCACAATCAAAATTTTTCAATAAATAATTTAGTAAGTTTTGATTTGAATAAAAAGATAGTTGGTATTATAGGTGTTGGCAAAATAGGCGCTGTTTTTGCAAAAATTATGCATGGGTTTGGGTGTAAAATATTAGGCTGTGATTTAATTGAAAATAAAAAACTAACCGAATTGTATGGTATAAAATATGTTGATTTAAAAACTTTGAGTATACAATCCAATATCATTAGTATACACACAGGGCTTAGTACAAGTACAAAATATATGATAAATAAAGATTGCATTAACCAAATGCAGCATGGTACAATACTTATAAATACAGGGCGTGGGGGTTGTGTAAACACAAATGATGTAATATCAGGACTAGAAAATAGGCGCATAGGATTTTATGCTGCCGATGTATATGAAAATGAAAAAGGTATTTTTTTAAATGACTTATCCAATAATGAATTAAAAGATGATATGCTCAATAAATTATTAAGTATCCCAAATGTATTAATAACACCGCACCAAGCATTTGCAACCCATGAAGCACTATCAGATATAGCCAATAGCACATTTTACAATATTGATTGTTGGAGCAAAAACCAACATAGCAAAGATGAGTTAACCAATTATTTGGTAGAGGAAGAAATAGCAGGGAATGGAAATAATTGAACATTAATAATTAGATAAAAGTTAGACACAATGTTATTAGATTTATTCATTTAAAATGGTTGCTTTTTGACTTCATATTATAAAATTGTCATACGTTTTTTATTAAATAATAAATAAAATGAAAATTTCACAAGTATCTACTATATCCTATAAATCTTAAATATAAAACCAATATTTATAAAAAATAATTTTTGACATAAAAATAAATTTACATGAAAAGAATACTAGCTACAACAGATTTTTCTGATAATTCAAAAGCAGGATTACATTTTGCTATACAACTTGCTTCGCAAAATAATTATAACCTTACTTTTTTTCACACTTATCATACGTTGGTGCCTATAGCATGGAATACGGCTCGAGTGGAGGGTTATGAAAAAGACCAAGCAGAAGTAATTTCAAATAAGCTAAATGTATTTATTGATAATGTTTATAAAGATTTAAACTTTGTAAATGCATATTACAGCTGTGTAATTAAAAGTTCTGTTTTTGTAGATACTACCATTAGAGAGTATGCAGAAGAAAATAGTATTGACTTTATTTGTATAAGCACAAGAGGTGCAGGCAACTTCAAAAGATTATTAGGTACCAATACTTCCAACCTTATTAACAAATCAGAAGTGCCCATTATTGCAGTACCGCATCATTACGTAGCAGAAGCTATAACACAAATTTTATATGTGTCAGATTTATATCATTATGAAAAAGAAATGGAGAAAGTAATAGCTTTTGCTAAACCACTTAATGCAAGTATAGAGTTAATACATCTTACAGATGCACTAGAAACAAATACCAATTTAGAAAAAATAAAAGCTGCGATTAAAAAAATAGATTATTATAACATAGGTTTTAAACTTACACAACGAAACCCTAACAATTCTCTAGTGTCAGATATTGAAGTTGCTGTAAAAACCATCAAGCCTTCCATAATGGTAATGTTTACTGAACAAAATAGGAATTGGTTCGAGAAAATATTTTTATCAAGTAAATCTGCTGAATATTCTTTTGATGCAAAAGTGCCGTTACTTGTATTTCATAAATCATAAATTATTTTAGGTATGAAAATAAAATACCCGATAGAAAATGTTTTTACTTTATCTATAGATGAAATTACAACTGCATTAGAAACCAATGTAGAAAAGGGTATTACGCAAAGCGAGGCTGATAAACGTACAAAACAATTTGGCGCAAATATATATGCAGCACAAAAGCAAAAATCTATATGGCTAATATTATTTTTACAATTTAGAAATCCTATTGTTTATTTATTGCTATTTGCAATAGCAGTTACTATTTATTTTCAAAATTATATTGAGGCTATTGCTATTGCTGTGGTTATTTTAGTAAATGCATTGATTGGTTTTTTTATGGAGTTGCAAGCTCGTAGTTCTATGAAAGCATTAAAAGAAATGGATGTTACACTTTGCAATGTTATTAGAGATGGAAAAAAGATGCAAGT
>JAYUJS010000525.1:0-2249 GCA_043765095.1 Ferruginibacter sp. | reverse complement strand
TTATGTTCAATATGTTTTGCGCAAAAAGCAGATGCAGTGTTAAATGCAAAAGAGGCTTTTCGAATTGAAAGTATTTTAGCAGCAAATGAATTGAAAGGAAGAAAAACAGGAACAGTAGAAATAGATAAGGCTGCTGATTTTATAGCGAACGAATTTAAAAAAGCAGGACTAAAAATGTATGCAGACTTAAAGACATACAAGCAAACATTTGTATATGCACGTACAAAATTTTTAAATGCAAAGGCTATAATTGACACCTCAAAAATAGAAGAAGCAAATATTATTGCCATTACTACAGACTCTGTTATAAAAATAAATGAACAATCTAATTATACTAAAATATTAGTAGGTAAAAGTGAAAACTTATTAAAAAAAGCAGAAGAAATTTTAGGAATAGAAAAAAACCAATTGGTATTGGTAAATAGCTTTTTTGCAAACGATTTTAAAAAGCTTAAAAGGTTTAAAAGAGATGCTGTGAAATCTAGTTATTCTATATTATTTGTATTAAGTAATAATGAGGCAAAAAAATATGAAATAGAAATAAATAATAAGGTAACCGAAACCAATTATTCAAATGTGATAGCAGTACTACCTGGAAAAAGCAAAAAGGATGAGTTTGTTGTATACTCTGGCCACTATGACCACTTGGGTACAACAAAAAACCCAGTAGCAGGAGACTCGATATACAACGGCGCAAATGATGATGCTGCTGGTACAACTGCTGTGATAATGTTAGCTAATTATTATGCTAAGCTAAAAAAAAATGAGCGTACTTTAATATTTGTAGCATTTACAGCAGAAGAAATTGGAGGCTATGGATCTCAGTATTTTTCTAAAAATATAAATGCAGGTAAAGTAGTAGCCATGTTTAACCTAGAAATGATAGGTACAGAAAGTAAATGGGGTAAAAATAGTGCTTATATAACAGGGTTTGAAAAATCTGATTTTGGAAAAATATTGCAAAAAAATTTAGAAGGTTCAGCTTTTCATTTTGAGCCAGACCCTTACCCAAAAGAAAATTTATTTTATAGAAGTGACAATGCAACACTTGCTGCGCTTGGTGTACCAGCACACACCATCTCTACATCTAAAATGGATAATGAACCGAACTATCATAAATTATCTGATGAAATAGCCACACTTGATATGGAAAATATGACAGAGGTAATAAAAGCCATAGCAATAAGTAGTAAAACCATCGTTAGTGGAAAAGACACCCCTATGAGGGTAGAGAAGATTTTAGATTAACGGATGTTAGACATGTGACAATGGGGAGTTGGCAAAGGGTATTAAGCATTTGGCAAGAAGCATTTTAAAACCAGCCTCTTTTTTTAAAAGAGCGAATCATTAGTACAGGTATAAAAAGCATAAGCCCAACTGACACAAAAAAGCCCCATTTATTATGCATTAAAGGAATTCTATCAAAGTTCATTCCAAATATACCACCAATTACAGTAGCTGGGGCAAGTAAACAAGTCACAATTGCCATTACTTTCATAACCTCATTCATACGGAGGTTTACATTGCTAAGGTATAAATCTTGCAATGTCGTAATCATATCTCTATAGTTTTCTGAAAGGTCATTAGCTTGTATAATATGGTCGTACACATCCTTAAAATATTTTTCAGTTCTATTTTCAATAAGCTCACTATCGCTACGGAGTATACCACCTATTAATTCTCTTACAGGAGCAATACTTCTTTTAAGCAGAATCATTTCTTTGCGAAGCGTATTTATTTTGACTAAACTACGATTGCTAGAGTTTTTAATAATATCTTCTTCTAACAATTCAATTTTTTCTCCCACTTTTTCCATTACAATAAAATAATGATCTACAATATAATCTAACAAAGAATAAAATAAAAAATCTGAAGAATTTTGTCGAACCTTACTACCTGCAATTTTTAATTTATCTCTTAATGCATTAAAAGGGTCTCTATCTGCATTTTCTTGAAAAGAGATAACAAAATTTTTACCAAGTATAATACTTACTTGTTCGGTTTCTACAGCATCATTTTTTTCATCAAACGACAACATATTTAACAAGCAAAAAACAAGCTTATCTATTTCGTCTGTTTTTGGTCGTTGCCCAATGCTTAAAATATCTTCAGCAATAAGTGGATGAATATAAAAATGAGTACATATTTTTTCAACATCATCTTTGCGAAGCCCATCAATATTTATCCATGTAATGGTATCTGTTTTTAAATATTTATATGTTTCTTCTATTTTATTTATTTTATGTTCA
>JAYUJS010000524.1:0-2250 GCA_043765095.1 Ferruginibacter sp. | reverse complement strand
ATAGCCCATAGTATTAAACCCATACGTATAACCACCCGCTATATTAAATGCTAAATATTTATTCATATTGTATTCTAGTTCTAGCTGTCCATTTATAGAATTAAAATATGGTCTTAATCCATAATCTACGTGTAATATATCGCTCGCTTGAAATTTAATATAATATTCTTTGTTGTTGGGGTCAAATACCTTTGTATTATAAATACCGTTAAATGGAAATGTTCCCGTTATAAAACTATTAGATTTAGAAAGAAGATAAGCAAATGATGTAATTATCTTTAATTTGTAGCTACCAATGGTAAGACCATATCTTACGGAGTAATTACTGCTATTTTCAATATTAATGCTATATAAATGGTCAAGTCGTGTATAAGTGGACATGAAATATGGTAACTGAAATCCTCCAAAATAATCTTCATTATTCCAGCCTACTTCTATACGGTGTATATTTTTATACTTATAGCCAATAATAAACTGGTAGTAAAGTTCAGAATATTTCTGCTTATTAAACCAAGAGGTTTTTAGATTAATAGTATGATTACCAAGAAATAAAGCATCTTGCTTTTTTGTATAAAAATCCCATTTGTTTTTTATAGTAGAACCGAAATAAAAATTACTTAATTCGACTTGTGCATCGCTATTATACATTAGAAATAAACAGATAATGAATAAAAGTGTTTTGTTCATACAAAGTTGTATATAAAAAAGCAGTGCAGATTATTTTAACCTACACTGCTTTTATTGCAAAAATTAGAACCCTAATGTGGTGTGATTAGGGAATGATACACCATCTTCCGTAACAGAAAAAGTGCAAGTTACTTCCGTGGGTCTTACCGTGAAGAAATATCCATTCTCTTGGTATTCGCATCTTACTTCGGCTGCGCTGGGTAAAGAATATGGCGCATCTGGTAAATCAGTAAAAATATAACATCCTTTTATAAACCTATCGGTAGGCATGAAAACAAAAGAAATAACATCTGCCTTTTCAGAAACCCATTTACCACCAAATATTGTTGGCTTGAATCTTTCGAAGAGCTGCTTTGAGCCAAATCCGTTGTAAAACCACTTGTTATCTACCCATAATACGCATTTTGATCTTCTGCTACTTGTATGATTTGTTGTTGCGGTTGCATCCTTGGGATGCGTACCACACGGAGATAATACAACCGATGCCGTTTTGGTAATATTACAACCTATGGAGTTACTGCCATTTACAGAAATGGTAAAATTACTTGCTCCATTTACTATTTTAGGTGTAAATTCTACATTATTCCCTACTAGTGTTTTCGTTGTTCCATCAATATTGGTAAATGTCCAAGTATAAGTGCTACTAACAGGATTTGCTCCTGATTGAGATGATATATAACAATAAAATAAATTGACAGTAATAGGGCTTTCTACAAAAGTAAAAGTGAAATCACAATCTGGTTGCCCCGCTGAAGCAATATCTATCGGGACAGCAGCGTGTCCACCACAAATTCCACCGGTAACATAGAGGCTTACAGTTACTGGATAAACAGTATTTAATGGCAGTGTTGGGTTAATTTTATTAGCACCTTTTTTAGAAAGGTTATAAATAGTATTGCCATTTGCATCTTTTATTAGCCACGTATAAGTAAGGGTTGCAGCATCTACATCTTCACTATTACTTTTCGTCTTGGCAGGAATCTTAAATGAATTCACAATTGTTTGATCCACAGTGATAATTGTATTACAAAGCGGAGAAGATAAGCCTCTACCAATTGCCTGATCTCTCTCTAATCTATCATCTAAAACAATAACACCTTCGGGAAGATTTGTAGAAAAAGGATTAGAAAGCGAACGCAACTCGTTCAAAACACCAAGATTACTATCTAAAACGACAAAAGTGTGGTGTTCATCAATATCTTTATAGATGAGGTCACCAATTTTTACTTCTTTGTGTTCGTTCACGAGCGTTTGCAAAATAGGACTTTGAATGTCTTGTTTTGATGCGGGATTTCCCTCTGTTGCATTAACATCATTGGAGTAAACTTTTTTTCTCAAAGAAACATAACCCGAAAAGCGTTCTTCAAAAGCCTGTGCAGCAGGATTGATAACAAAATTTGGGCTTTCATCATCTAATGCGCTTGCTCCTCTTGAAGCAGTAAAATTAGATTTGAAGGCTTCATCTTGGTCAAGTGCGTTGAGTGAAGCAGCAACATTGTCGAAAACTTGCTGATTTCTGAAAACAAGCGTACCATTTTCAAGCGATACCTCATTTGTAGTCAG
>JAYUJS010000523.1:0-19692 GCA_043765095.1 Ferruginibacter sp. | reverse complement strand
AAAAAAAATGCAGCTTACCTTCTGTTGGAAGTTTGTATATCAAAAACATTTCAGCTAGTTCAATTTTTGGTGAGCGAAGCATCTCTGCTCCAAACTATACTATTGATTTTTTAGATAATGATACCAATACCGAAGCAGAAGAAAACTATATCGCTTCCAATAAAAATATTAGCAAAAAGGAAGCTGCTACTGAGCTCGATTCTTTTTCAAAAAAAATAAATGCTTTACTTATTGGGCAATATTTTGAATTTGCAGGAGTTGGTTCTTTCTATAAAAGTGAAGATGATATAATAAAATTTACTTCTAAAGAAACACAAACAGCATTCTTTCCATTTGTAGCTGCTGAAAGGGTAATACACCCTAATGATTCTTATAAAATGCTGGTAGGCGAAAAAGAAACCAACACTGCTACAATGACGGAATACTATAGCGATGCAGAAACTACCAAAACGGATAAGTGGTGGGTTTGGGCTATTGTATTATTTTTATTAGCTACTGTTGCTATAGGGATTTATGCAAGTCAGCACGGGGGTTTTCGATTTTTGATGCCCTAAGAATATATTTTAATAATTATTTAGGTCATTATTTGATTTTTATTCAAATTAAGCAATATAAAATACTAGTTATAAAATTTTACTTTCTATTTATATTTATTTAAAAAGTATTCCATTTTCTTATTGATTTGATGCTTTAAACAAGTAAAGTACTAAAATCTAATGGAAATTAATATTCGTTATTCCCAAAATCAATTTATTTTATTAAGTAAATAAGTTAAATTGCATTTTATAATAAAACTTACATACTATAAAATTTACACTTACCATTTTAAAACTTGAAAAAGTTATTTATGAAAAAAATCTACCTCCCACTTATTGCAATTATCCTTGCATTTTCCACATTAGTTACAGTATCTACAAGTTGTAACAACAAACACGAAACCGAAATAGGCGAAAGTGAAGAAGAAAACGATAAATATGATGGCCCTGAACAGGCAATGATGTTTGAGAAAAAGAGAAATATGGACCCAGCAACTGGCTCTGTAGATTATAATAGAATATGGAATGCTGTTATAGAAACAGAAGATAGGAAGCATAGTCCAAACAGTACTGATGTATTAGCACCACTTGCTTGGGTGGAGCGTGGTTCAAATAGTGATGTAAATGGACCTTTTGGAAACTCTAGACCAGGAGGTGGAGTTACATCTGGTCGTATGCGTTCTCTTTGGGTAGATTTGAGTGACCCAACCGGTAAAAAAGTATGGGTTGGTGGTATTTCTGGAGGTATTTGGAAAACAAATGATGTAACGGCTGCAAGCCCTACTTGGGCAAGTAATAGTGATTATTTAAGTAATCTTGCAGTATCAAGTATTACCCAAGACCCTACTAATAATAATATTATGTACTTTTCCACAGGAGAGTCTTATTTTACTGGTGGTGGGGTAAGAGGTGTTGGGGTTTTTAAAAGTATTGATGGTGGAGTTACATGGAATTTATTAGCCAGCTCTTCTACATTTGTAAGTTGTACAAAAATACTATGCGATGCTTTAGGTAATGTATATGTAAGTACACTTGGAGTTTCTTTTGATTTGGCACTTATGCGCTCCACAAATGGTGGTACAACTTGGACAAATATTAGTCCTTTTGCTGCTACTGGTGCTACACAAACATCTCGTATTCCAGATTTTGAAATAAGCACTACCGGAAGAATGCACGTAATTGGCGGTTTTAGTTCAGCATCTGCAACACTAGGTGGTTATAGATTTTGTGATAACCCATCTGCTGCTATACCTACATGGCA
Source organism: Ferruginibacter sp. (assembly GCA_043765095.1). GTDB lineage: Bacteria > Bacteroidota > Bacteroidia > Chitinophagales > Chitinophagaceae > Ferruginibacter. Next base: position 17,895 of record JAYUJS010000523.1, on the reverse strand, counting down.
GCAAGCTACTACTTTATTTACATGGCCTTTTGGTACTGATGCTAGGACTGAACTTGAAACAGTTGGTAATACAATTTATGCATCCCTTGGCCAACCTGCTGTAGCACCTGCTGGTGGAAAAATAGAGAAAGTAGCAAAATCTTCTGATGGTGGAGTTAATTGGCAAACATTTGATTTAACTTCTACAAATATATCTGATTTAAATGGTGGTGGACAAGGTGGTTACTCTCAAGGCATTACCGTAGACCCATCAAATACCAATACAGTAATAATTGGCAGTTTACGATTACTAAAATCTACGGATGGCGGTCAAACTTTTACAAAAATATCAGAGTGGGCAGGAGCTACTGGGCAATATGTGCATGCTGATATTCATAATATGGCATGGATAGATAACGGAAACAAATTATTTGTATGTACAGATGGAGGATTATTTTATTCAACAAATAGAGGAACAAATTTTAGTGATAAAAATACTGGTTTAAGATTGAAACAATTTTATGGAGTAACAATACATCCTACTGCTACAAACTATTTTTTAGCTGGTGCTCAAGATAACGGCACTCATCAATTTAATAACCCTGGTCTTTCATCTTCTATTGAGGTATTAGGTGGAGATGGTGGAAACACTGCAATAGACCAAAATCAACCTCAATTTCAAACAGGGGCATATGTTTATGCAAATTTTAGACGTTCTGCAGATGGCGGTTCTACTTGGTCTTCCTCAGGTAGTGGTAGTACATTAGGTCAATTTATAAATCCTTACGACTACGATAATGTACAAAATAAAGTTTATGCTGGCTATGCAGCTGGGCAATATATGCGCTGGGAAAATCCACAATCTGGATTTAATTTTGTGCCAGTAAGTGTAACTGAATTTGGTGCTGCTTCTGTCGCTTGTGCTACAGTTTCACCTTATATAGCTAACAGAGTTTATTTTGGCCTTACAAATGGAAAAGTGTTTCAAATAGATAATGCTGATCAAACCTCACCTACTGTTACAGAAATTAGCCCCGCAGGAGTAGCAGCTGGATTTGTAAATTGTATAGCTATTGGTACAAGCGACCAAAATATTACAGTAACCCTTTCTACTGCATTTGCTGCTGCAAATACAAATGTATGGAGTACTACAAATGGTGGAACTAGCTGGGCAGCTTGCGATGCCAACTTACCAGAAATACCTGTATATTGGGCATTGTACCACCCTGATGCTGATACCAAAATGTATATAGCAACCGAAACAGGCATTTGGAGTACAGATATATTAGGAGGTGCTGCAACTGTTTGGACTGCAGAAACTACTTTTCCAACTGTAAAAACAACGATGCTTAAATACAGGGCATTAGACAGAACCCTTGCCGCTGCCACCTATGGCCGTGGTTTGTGGACAGCCAGCATACCAAACACAAACTGTGTTGCCTCTGCTGTTTCTAATCAACCAGTAAATTCAACTATTTGCGCTGGTTTAAACGCTAGTTTTAGTATAGTGGCTACTGGCACTACCCCTGCATACCAATGGGAGGTAAGTACTACAGGTGCAAGTGGCCCGTGGGCAGCTTTAGCTAATAATGCTACGTATTCTAATGTTACAACCAATACTTTAAATATTACTAATGCTACAACTGCATTAAATAATTTTCAATATAGATGTGTGGTTTCAAACTGTGCACCTATTAATGCTACTTCTAATACTGGTATTTTAACTGTAAATGCTATTTTAGCAGCTCCAACAACTAGTCCTATTGCTTATTGCCAAGGTGCTACTGCTTTAATTTTAACTGCAAGTGGTACAAATTTACTTTGGTATACAGTAGCCTCGGGCGGTGGAGCAGGTGTTTCAACAATAACGCCTAGCACTGTTGCTGTAGGATCTACAACTTATTATGTATCACAATCTCCTACTGTAGGCGGCTGCGAAAGCCCAAGAGCATCATTAGTTGTAACTGTAAATGCTACTCCTGCAGCACCAACGGTAATTACACCTATAAATTATTGCCAAAACGCTACAGCTTCAGCTTTAACAGCTACAGGAAATAATATAAAATGGTATGCAACGGCAAGTAGTACTACTACAATACCTACGCCAACTCCAAATACTTCTGTATTAGGTTCTATTACCTATTATGTAAGCTCTACTATTGGTATTTGTGAAGGACCAAGAGCTGCTATTACAGTTAATGTAAATAATGTACCTTCTGCACCAATGGTTACAGCAATGTATACCTATTGCCAAGGCTCAGTAGCACCAATGTTAATGGCTACTGGTACAAATTTATTATGGTATACTGCATCTACAGGAGGTACGGGCTCCAATATTGCACCAATACCTGGCACTGGCACACTGGGCACAACTTCTTATTTTGTAAGCCAAACTATAGGCTGCGAAAGCCCAAGGGCAGAAATAATTATTACAATTATTGCAGGTACGCCAGCACCAATTGTAACCACACCAGTTGTTTATTGCCAAGGTGCTCCAACTAGTTCATTATCTGCAACAGGTACTGCATTATTGTGGTATACTACAGCAAGTGGTGGCCCAGCTGGTACTACTACTCCGCCAACAGTAACTACTTCAACAGTGGGTAGCACAACTTATTATGTAACACAGACATTAGGTATCTGCGAAAGTGCGAGAACGCCAATAACCGTTACCATAAATATAACTCCACCTGCACCTACAGTTACTGCAGTGGTAAATTATTGCCAAAATGCTACGGCTATTCCCTTAACAGTCATTAGTGGTACAAACCTAAAATGGTATACAAGTCTTGGTGTGTTTTTACCATTAGGTGCTCCTACACCAATTACTACTACTTTGGGTACTACTTCTTATTTGGTTAGCCAAACTACTGGTACTTGTGAAGGACCAAAAGCAACAATCTCGGTTATTGTGGCTGCAGTTTCTCCAGCTCCAACCGTTAATTCACCAGTTATTTATTGCCAAAATGCTACAGCCTTGCCTTTAACAGCTGGCGGTACTAATTTACTTTGGTATACAGAGCCTTCTGGCGGTGTTGGTGTGCCAACATTAACACCTATTACGACAGTTGCTGGCAGCATTACATACTATGTTACACAAAATTCTACCTGCGGAGAAAGTTTAAGAACGCCGCTTACGGTAACAGTAAATGCTACTCCTGCTGCTCCTACTGTAACAACTGCTGTAAGTTATTGCCAAGGTGCAACTGCTACAGTACTTACTGCTAGTGGTACTGGTATATTAACTTGGTATGCAAATGCAACTGGCGGGCCTATTTTAACTGGAGCACAACTTACGCCATCAACCATAGTGGTTGGTACTACAAATTACTACGTTAGCCAAACAATACTTGGCTGCGAAAGCCCTCGTAATATAATAACAGTAACTGTATTAGCATTACCAACATTGCCAACGGTAACCAGCCCAATTACTTATTGTATAGGAGCTATTGCTTCTCCATTAACTGCTGTAGGCAGTAATTTAAAATGGTATGCAACAACTACTGCAACCACTCCGTTAGCTAGTACACCTACGCCGCTTACTACCGTTATTGGCAGTACTACTTATTATGTGAGCCAAAATAATGGTACTTGCGAAAGTGGAAGAACTGCATTAGTAGTAAATGTAACGGCTGTTACACCTGCACCAACAGTTACAACGCCTGTTATTTATTGCCAAGGTGCAACCGCAAATGCCTTAGTAGCTACTGGTACTAATTTACTTTGGTATACAACTCTTTCTGGTGGGCCTGCTGGAACAGCAACTGCTCCAACTAGTACAACAAATAATACTGGTACTACTACTTATTATGTAAGCCAAACTGGTAATTGCGAAAGCCCAAGAGCGGCTATTGTTGTTACAATAAATGCTACACCTCCGGCACCTACAGCTACTACAGCTATCTCTTATTGCCAAGGTTCTCCTGCCTCGCCTTTATTGGCACAAGGCACTTTACTTAAATGGTATGCAGATGCTACAACAACAACGTCGATACTTGGTGGAACACCTACTCCATCGACAACAACTACTGGTACTACTACTTATTATGTAAGCCAAACTACTGGTGTGTGCGAAGGACCAAGAACTGCTATTACAGTAACAGTTACTTCTGCGCCTTCTATAACTGTACAACCACAAGACATTACATCTTGTGCTACTACAGCTACCTTTAATGTAACGGCTACTGGTACTGGTTTAACGTACCAATGGTTTGTAAGTACAGATGCTGGTGTTAGTTATTCACCAATTGCTGGTGCAATTGCTAGTACTTTAAACCTTAGTGGTCTTACTCCATCACAGTCTAATAATAAATACAGATGTGTGGTTTCATCTGGTAGTTGTACTATTGCAACTTCTAATAGTGTTTCTGCTAAAGTGGGTACAAACCCAGTGGTTGTACTAACAGCTGCACCTACAACAGCATTTAACCCCTATACAAATGGTGGTTTGTATGTAACTGTTAGCCCTGTTGGAAATTATACTTACAAGTGGACTAGAAATAGCACATTGCTAACAAATACAGGAAATTCTATTACAAAAACCAATGGATTATTAGATGAGTTTGGTGCATATAGTGTAGTAGTAACTGATGTAGCAACTGGTTGTATTGGTTTATCAAATAGTATTTCAGTAAGTGATGTGGCAGGTTCAAACGACCAATTATTTGCATCTCCTAACCCTACAAATGGTATTGTAAAAATTAGTTATTACAGTGCTACCACTGCACCGCAAGTGCGTAAGGTGGATATTTATGATAATAAAGGAGCAAGAATAATTGTTACTAACCTTACATTTGCTGGTAGGTATGGTAGTGCCAATGTAGATTTAACTAATTTTAGTAAAGGCAATTACTTTATTATTCTTAGAGATGCAAGTGGTAATAAACTAGCTTCGCAAAAAGTGATAAAATACTAAACTAAAAAAATAAAACTAAAAAAAACCCGACCAAATTTTAAGGTCGGGTTTTTTGTATATAATAATTTTAATATTACCAACGGTAACCCTATTAAACTCATTTATCCTAAATTGCGTAAATAAATAATACATTAATATTTTTTTAAATTGTTTTTAAAACTTGTAGAAGTTGTTATGAGAAAAATTTATCTAACTAGTATTGCAATATTAATTGCATTTACCACTTTGTTTACAACCATTACTAGCTGTAATAATAAGTATAAAACAGAAACTGAAATTGAAGGAGAAGAGGAAAATGATATGTATGATAACCCCGAAGCAGCTGCTAATTTTCAATTAAAGCGTACTCGTGATTTAACTACAGGACAAATACCAGCAGGTGCTTACATGGCAGCTTTTAATGAAACAATGTTAAGAAAAGAAATTGTTTCAAATTCTGCAAATAATGTTGATGCATTTACTTGGGTAGAAAGAGGTCCAAATACTGATGTTTCAGGACCATCCAATGGAAACACACGTGCAAATAATGCAATCACTTCTGGTAGAATAGATGCAATATTGGTTGATGCATCGGATGCAACAGGCAAAACACTATTTGCAGGTGGCAGAGGTGGTGGTTTATGGAAAACCAATGATATTACTGTAAGCCCAGCAAACTGGACATTGGTAAACGATTTTTTATTAAACCAATCTATAGCTGCAATATGCCAAGACCCTACCAATTTAGATATTATGTATATGGCTACAGGAGAATCTTTTGGTGCTGGAGGAGCAATAAGGGGGAACGGAGTTTTTAAAAGTATTGACCATGGTTTAACTTGGGCACAATTACTTAGTACAACTTCTTACTTATACTGTACAAGAATACTTTGCGATGCAGCAGGAAATATTTACTTAGGCACAAATGGTAATGGACTAGTAAGAAGTACTAAAGCAAGTGGTGGTGCTGCATGGACAAATATTTCTCCCAATGGTGCTACAAGAATAGCAGATTTAGATTTATCTAGTACTGGAAGACTGCATGTAACTGTTGGTATATTTAGTACAAATGCTTATGCATTCACTGACAATCCATTAACAGTAACTTCAGCTACTTGGTCTTCCCCTACATCGCCATACCCATCGGTAAGTGCTAGATGCGAAATGGCTGTATCTGGTAATACATTATATGCTTTACCAGGTAATACTGCTTATCAAGTACCTACTATTTATAAATCAACAGATGGTGGTGATAACTGGATAGCAACTGGAGGACAGCCTGCAACTGGTTGGGCTAGTGGTCAAGCATGGTATGCATTAACAGCAGTTATAAATCCATCAAACCCTAATGAATGTATAATTGGTGGTTTAGACCAACATAAAACAACAAATGGTGGTGCTAGTTGGACAAAAATATCTGCATGGGTAGGAACTTTTGGTCAATATGTACATGCTGATTCTCATCAAACTTTATGGTATGATGGAGGAAACAAAATTGTATTTGCTTGTGATGGAGGAATACATTTTTCAGCTGACGGTGGCACTACAATTAGAGACAGAAATGCTGGTTTACGCCTAAAACAATTTTATTCAATTGCTATGCATCCAACCAATATTAATTATTTTTTAGCAGGTGCGCAAGATAATGGTACACATCAACTAAATAATCCTGGTCTTTCTGGAAGTGTGGAAGTAACAGGTGGTGATGGAGCATTTGTAGATATTGACCAAAATGAACCACAATATCAAATGGGGGCTTATGTGTACAACAATTATAGAAGAAGTACAAATGCTGGTGTAAGTTGGAGTTCAGTAAATTTTTCAAATAGTATTGGTCAATTTATAAATCCATTTGACTATGACGATTCTGCAAATATTATGTATTGTGGCTATGGTGCAAGCAATTTTTTAAGATGGGAAAATCCTCAAACTGGTAACACAACTACAGTAGTGCCTGTAACTAGTTTTAACGGAGGGGCTGCTACATCTATGCAAGCATCCCCTTACACACCCAATACAGTTTTTTTTGGAACTTCTAATGGAAGGGTTGTAAAAGTAGCAGATGCAAATAGTACACTTATATCTGAAATAAATATTACACCAGCTGGCATGAATGGCTATGTAAATTCTATAAATGTAGGTGCAAGCGACCAAAACCTTGTAGCAACCGTTACAAACTATAATACAAATAATGTATGGGTATCTAACAATGGAGGAACAAGCTGGACGGCTGTAGACGGAAACTTACCAAACCTACCAGTTTATTGGGCTTTGTATAACCCTGATGACAATACAAAATTGATAATTGCTACTGAAACAGGCGTTTGGCAAACTGATTTATTAAATGGAGCAGCCACCAACTGGCTACCAGATGCTACTTTTCCTACAGTAAGAGTGACCATGCTAAAATATAGAGCATTAGACAGAACGATTGGAGCATCTAGCTATGGTAGAGGGGTATGGAGTACTAATTTACCTACACTTACTTGTGTGCCAGTTGGTATAATTACTAACCCAGCAAATACAAGTGTATGTGCTGGTACAAATGCAAGTTTTTCTATAACAACCACTGGCTCTCCTACAATAACTTATCAATGGTATATAAGTGTAGCATCAGGGGCATTTACACCAATTGTTGGTGCTACTACTGCTAATTATTCTTTTTCTACAACTTTCTTACAAAATGGTAATCAATATAGATGTGTAGCTACTGGTTCTTGCGGTGTTCCACTTACTCAAACTTCTACAGCAGCCACACTCACAGTTACAACTGTACCTATTGTAAACATACCATTATCAAATGTAACAGTATGCGCTGGTACAAATACATCTATTGTAGCAAATGCAACAGGTGGTACAATTTTGAAATGGCAAGTAAGTACAAATGGTGGAACTGTTTTTACTGATTTATCTAATGCTGCTCCATATTCTAATGTAACAACAACTACATTAAATATTACAGGTGCTTCTATTGCTTTAAATAACTATCAATATCGATTAGTAGCTGCAACAGGTACTTGTAGCACAAATTCTAATGCAGCTTTACTTGTTGTAAATACAGCAGCAGCTATATCTACAATTGGGCAACCTATAAATACATCTATTTGTACAAATGGCACAAATACGGCTTCTTTTATAGTAAATGCTACGGGTAGTGGGCTTACCTATCAATGGTATAGCTCACCTACAGGTAATGCAGGTACTTTTGTAATTATTTCTCTAGCAACAAATGCAACATACACAACGGGAGTAGTTACAAATACTACCGATGGTTTTTATCAAGTAATAGTAAGTGGTGCATGTGGTGCACCTATTACTTCAAGCATTGCACAATTATTAATAAGTGCAGTACCTACCGTAACATTGATAACAACAATACAAACGGTATGTGCTCCTACTACAGCTACATATACATGTACAGCAACTGGTACTTCAATTACCTACCAATGGCAGTATGCTACAATCGCAGGTGGTACTTTTAACCCAGTAGTTGGAGGCAGTGGTGGTAGTACAAGCACTTATACAACAGGGGCAACAGATGCTAGCATGAATGGCTGGGTATACCGAGTAGTTGTAACAGGTTCGTGTGCACCATCCGCTACATCTGCAAATGCTACACTTACTGTAAATACCTCAGCAGCTATTACAACTGCACCTATTGCAACAACAGTATGTAATGGAACTACGGCTAGTTTTGCTGTAGTTGCTACAGGTACTAATTTAAATTATCAATGGCAATCTGCCTCTTTTTTTGGAGGCACATATAACAATATAACTAGTGGTACCGGTGGTACAACAGCTAATTACACTACAGCCGCAACTATACCTACAAATAATGGCACTTATTATAGAGTGATAGTAACTAGTGGATTGTGTGCACCCGCTGTGCTAAGTATTCCTGTATTGCTTACGGTAAATACAGTTGCGGTTATTGGCACACAGCCTACTGCTCAGTCTGCTTGTATACCACAAACAGCTACTTTTAATGTGAGTGCTACAGGTACTGGGCTTTCTTACCAATGGCAATTAGCGCCTGCTGGGTCAAGCATTTTTGCAAATATTATTAGTGCTACTAGTGCAAGTTACACAACACCTGCATCTGATTTAACGATGAATGGAAACCAGTATAGAGTAAATATTTTAAGCGCTTGCTCTCCACTTACACCTACAGCTTCCAATACAGTTGTGCTAACTGTTAACAATCCTGTATCTATTACGCAACAACCTACCCAGCAAAGTGGTTGTACTAACGATAATTATACATTTACTGTGGTAGCAAGTTCAACTGGCAATGTGCTTAATTACCAATGGCAAATATCGCCTACTGGTAATGCTGGTACTTTTGTAAATATTACTGGTGCTAATGTATCTAGTTACTCAATCAACAATGCGCCATTATTTTTATCGGGTTCTTTTTATAGGGTGTACATTTCTGTACCTTGTGGTACGGGTACATCTACAGATACGAGTGCTAAAGCTAAATTATTATTGATAAATAAACCAGCTATTGTACTAACTAAACCAATTACTTCAAATACAAATCCTTTTGTAAATGCTAGTTTATTTGCAACTGTAAGCCCAGTAGCAAATTATGTTTATACTTGGACTATAAATGGATTAACTATACCAAATACATCTTCTTCTACCTCTATTCCATTAAATGTAGATGCTAGCGGATTGTATAAAGTAAGTTTAAAAGATGTATTGACAGGTTGCATCGTATCTGATGAAATAACAGTAGCGGCTACTTCTAGCGACAATCTATTAATTGGTAAAGTATTTACTTATCCTAATCCAGTAAGCAAAACATTGTTTGTAAGGTTCAATACTTCTTATAATACCAACAGAGGTACCATGCTAAATATTTATAATGAAAATGGAGCAAGAGTATTTAACAAAGAATATGCAATTGTAGGCACAAATGGTAGAATGGAAATAGATATGAGCAGATTTATTGCTGGCATATATATAGTATACATTATGGATGCTAGTGGCAATAAACTAGGCTCTACAAAAGTTATTAAACTTTAATAATTAATTTTAACAATTAAAAAGAGGCTATCAGTAAAATGTTAGCCTCTTTTTATTTAGATTGCAATAAAATATTTCATGAAAAAACTGATACCTATAATTACAATTTCTTGTTTTTTGTTTCTTAGTGCATGTGCACAAAATAACACAAACATAAAAAGTATAGCTGCTTACTTTACCATAAGCATACCAGGTATGCAAAGAGTAGATGAAAATGGTAATAAAATAAACCCACAGGCTATTGTTACTCGGTTTTTATATGTTGAAACAAAAGGAAAATCAAAACCATTTTTCGATACAATTAGTTACAATGGTTCTTTATTCTCTTATTCAATAATTTTAGATAGCAATACATTAAAAGTAGGTGTAAATAAAGAAGGTGTGCCTATAAACATGAAAGCCATAAAAGGAAATGCAATATGGAAAGTAGATTTACAACCTTTAAATGACAGACAAAAGAATATACCTGTTAATGCTAACAATATTATACTTAAAGGAAAAACAGATAAAATTGTTTTTAAAATTAATCTTAAAAATGAAATTGAATTATCTACACCTGATATGTATTAACGATTTTCAAAAAGCATTTTTAAAATTTCCTCTTCATCAAATTCAATATTATTGTATTTATTATTATTTTTCCAGTACTTAACAATTTCCTTAATATATCTTAATCCATTAATAGATTGAAAATCTTTTAAGTCTTTTGTTAAACCACTAGCATATTCTCTTAATTCATTAAGATGATTTAAGGTTGTTTGCAAGGGGTTTCTTGAAATAGCCAATCCAAATTTTTGTACTAATGCCGTATATTGTGGATATTGAAAAACGGTACTTTTTTCAATATCTAACTCCTTGGCTTGCTCCTTCAAAATTTGTAGATATACAGCCAGTTTTTCTTCTGTAAGGCTCTCTAAATGGTCGTTTTCTTTGTGTATCCATTTAAGCTCAAGTGTAAGCAATGCATGCAAATTTTTAGCTTCATAAGCAGCAGTTAGTTCCTGCATTAATAATACTTTTTCTACTTTTCGGTCTTCATCTTGCTCTAGGTCTGGGTGAAAAAGTTTAGCCAATTGTTTATAAATAGTACTTATATTTTTTCTCTTTAATTCTTCTGCAGCAGCTTCCATTTTTTCATACTCTATTTGCTTAGCAGTTTTCTTTTTCTTGGCATCTCTTTTTTGTTGCTTATCAAAATCTTGTTCTTCTTTTTCCAGCATTTTTTGATGTGCCTCTGCTATTTTTTCTGCCATAGCATTTTTATCTTCAATATCTATATCATCTAAATCAATATCAAGGTCTGCAAACATTTTATCCATTTCCTTTTTTGCTTGCTTTTTTTCAGCATTCATCATATCTGCATAGCTTATTCCTTCTAGCTTTTCAAAGATTGGGCTCAGTTGTTCGTCTAACCCCCATACTTCTTGCTCATCTATAAATATTTGTAAATTATGCCTTACAATTTCTTTTAAATGTTTTAAATCTGGTTTTGAGATTCTCTTAGATTCGTATACTCCCCATAATAAAATTATTAACGCTCGCCTTTGTATGTTAATTTTAGTTTGTGTAGGGTAAATATCATTACCGTACATTTTTAAAGCTGCATCAAATTGAAGTTTCTTTTTTTCAATTTCTTTTTGCAGTTTTTCTATCTTTTCAGTAAGCTTATTAAACTCTTGTTGTTTTTTTGTAAGTATTTTTTTACCCACTTTTACAATTACTAAATTTGTAGATTTTGAAATACTTATACTATCAGAAAACAATTGTTGTTGCATATATAAAATTGAGTTGCAAAAATAAAGCCCATAGTAATAGAAGAAATACTAGAAAGATTAATAGTTGATAACTTATTACTAACAAAATAAAAAACCTATTTTTATTAAGTGCTTTATGGGATACCCGTCATGGCTCTTCTATACAGTGTGTGTTGACTCCACAGCGTTAACCTAAAAATATTTATTTTTTATTTGTAACACAAAAATCTATTTTTTTCATAACCTTTCTCATCTTGGCTAGCCAAAGTGAGAAAGGTTATGAGTTGTGAACTTGTGAATTAAACTTAGGCCTGCATATATTTATACAGTTACGCATATTGTAGAGACTAATTTGGTGTACAAAATAATGAGATTTTTATACCATCCAATAAAATTAATTCTTCCTAATTATACTGTAACCCCTCACAACGCTTGCTAACCAAATGGTAACGGTAGCGTTAGAACAAAACCCAAAAGTAATTTATGAAAATATTGATATAAGAAAATAAATTATACTACGAAACTAGCTTTTATTTTTGCACTTAAATCTGTTGCTATCATTTTACATGCGATATTTATCATGTTTTTAAAAGCAGTAGCACCGCTTATTCCATGCCCTATTATTACTGGCTTGTTTACTCCTAATATTGGCACACCTCCATAAGTTTCAAAATTAAAACGATTAAAATGTTCGTCCTCTATATTTCTTCTTTTAACAATATCATAAACACTTTCTGCCATTTTCAACACCACGTTGCCAGTAAATCCTTCGCATACCATTACGTCTGCTTTATCTATTAAAATATCTCTTCCTTCAATATTTCCTACAAAATTTATTTGCTTATTTTCTTTTAACAAGTGGTATGTGGATTGAGTTAAAATATTGCCTTTACCTTCCTCCTCCCCTAGGTTTACTAATCCCACTTTTGGTGTAACAGTATTTAATACATGCTCTGCAAAAAGTGAACCTAAAATGGCAAATTGATTAAGATTTTCAGGTTTGCAATCAGAATTTAAACCAACATCTACCAAAAGCCCTAATGAACCATTTTCTCTTGGTATATATGCTCCAATGGTTGGTCGTAAAACTCCTTCAATAGTTTTTATACTAAACAATGCCCCCACCATCATAGCACCAGTATTACCAGCACTTATAAATGCATCTATTTTGCCTGTAGCTAATAAATGAAAACCTATAGCAATAGAGCTTTGCTGTTTTTCTTTAAGTGCTTTTGTAGGATGCTCATGCATATCTATTACTTGTGGTGCATGCACAATGCTATAATTATTTGATTTTAAAGGATAGTTATTTAATACTGCATTTATCTTTTCCTCATCTCCAATTAAAATAAGTATTGCTGCATCTATATTTTCGTTAATAAAAATAGATGCCCCTTTTACAGCTTCAAGGGGAGCATAATCTCCTCCCATCATATCTAACCCAATAGTTACCATTGCAGTAATTTTTAAAATCAAAAATTCCAAAACCGAACTCGAAGTTACTCAAGACCAACTTTGGAATAAAATATATTTTAATATTAAATAGTATAGATTGTAAAAAAACTTTTTAAAAAAGTATAGTTACCTACAAGAATAATTAAATTAATTAATTAGCTCTAAGTGGAGCTTTTTCAGCAACTAATTTACCTTTGTAATACAACTTGCCTTCACTTACGTGTGCACGATGGCGTACATGAGTAGCCCCTGTAGTACTATCAATACTAAGCGTGGTTTCTGAAGCTTTATAATGTGTTCTTCTTTTTGCACTTCTCTGCTGACTATGACGCCTTTTCGGATTTGGCATGATTTAACTATTTTAATTTTTATTTAATAGAGTATTAAGTATTTAATGTTAAGTACGAGTACTTTTCAATAATTATCTTTAAATTTTTCTAGACCTTTCCAAATAGAATTTTCTTTTGGTTCATCTGCTTGGCTTTTCATTTCTGCTAGCTTTTTCAGTACATCTGTATTACAAAGTAATACACCTTCATTATTAGTGCCACACTCATTTTGAGTAGGTAAGCTTAATAACACAAACTCGTATAACCAATTGCTAACTTCTAAGTGGCTTTCAGAACGTGCAATATAAAATATATCTGCATCTTCTTCCAGCGCATTCATTTCTTCGGGGTTCTCTACCAATTTTACAACTACACTAAATTCGTCCCAAAGATTTGTTGATAACTCATTCCCACATTTATCACAATTTACTTTTGCAGTGCCCCCAGTTTGAAATTTAAGCAACATAAAATCTTTGTGCTTATTTAACAGCAATTTTACATTAGCATTCATTTGTTCAACTGGTTCATTTGCTTTTTCATTAAAGAACTCATCCTGTAAATTGTAAGTAAACTCATGCTCTCCATGTTTTAAACCTACAAAAGCTATTTCATACGCTCTTTTGCTTAACATAACGCTTTTTTTAAAGGATTGCAAATGTACAACTTTATTTTTGTTTTATGCAGATAACTTGCTATATAATTAATAAAATACCGCACTTTTACAAATAAATTTATTTAAAATGCACTTTTGGACTACAAAAAAGGGGATAATTACAGTTTTATTAATACTTATTTGTATCGTCATCAATATATTTTCTAGCAATGCTGTAAATGTAGAGAATAGTTTTTCGAGCTATTTTTATAAAAGTTTTTCTTCTTTTTTAAGAATTGTATTTGGCTGGTTACCTTTTAGTATTGGCGATATTCTTTACTTATTATTGGTTATTTTTTTAATATTTAAATTGTTTCAAATTCTAAGATTTGTTTTTGTTAAAAAAAGAAGAGTAAATGTAACAAAAAAACTGAAAACAGGTTTTGTTTCTACCCTAATTTTTTGCAGTTGCAGTTATATTGTGTTTAATATTTTTTGGGGAATAAATTATAATAGAATTGGCATATCATACCAACTTGATTTAAAATTGGTTAAATATACTTTAGAAGATTTAAAATGTATAAACGAACTATTGGTAGAAAAAATAAATGATTCAAAAGCTGTTATTGAAAAAAATAATTTTAAATACCCAAGCAATGAAGAACTTTTTTTTCGTACACAAAATGCTTATAAAATATTGTCAAAAAAATATTTTTTTTTAGCATACAAAAACGAAAGTATAAAAAAATCTATGTGGGGATGGCTTGGAAACTACACAGGCTTTTTAGGATACTACAATCCCTTTACGGGGGAGGCTCAAGTAAATACTACTGTGCCAAAATTTACACAGCCATTTACTACTTGCCATGAAGTAGCCCACCAACTTGGTTATGCAAAAGAAATGGAAGCTAATTTTGTTGGTTATTTAGCAGCATCTGCTTCTACAGATACTTTGTTTAGATATTCAGTTTATGCAGAGTTATTTTCATACGCAAACAGAAGTTTATTTTTTGCAGACTTTAAACAAGCTTTATCAAATAGAAAAAGATTATCGCCTGCAGTTATTTTAGATTTTAAAGAACGAAGAAAATTTAATGAAGAACATACCAGTTTTGTAGAGCCTATAATAAGTAACTTGTACAGCAATTTTTTGAAAATGAACAAACAGCCAATGGGTATTTTAAGCTATGATGAAGTAACCGCTTTTTTAATTGCATATTATAAAAAGTATGGGGAAATTTAAAAATTCAAAGTTGAAGATTACGAGTTTAAAAATTACGGGTTGTTTAAAAAAATCAGCATTTAAAATAAATAAAATGAAACCAATATTTAAACTTATCATTTCTATTGCTGCTCCTTTAATTGTTGGGGCTGGTTCTGCATATTTTACTTACCCTGCTGTAAAAGGTTGGTATAATACAATTGTAAAACCTTCTTTTAACCCTCCAAATTATTTATTTGGGCCAGTATGGACAACGCTTTATATAATGATGGGTATAGCCTGCTTTATAATTTGGAAAAGCAAAAAAAATGAAACTATAAAAAAGAAAGCACTTATTTTTTATGCAATACAGCTTGCACTAAATTTTAGTTGGAGTATGTTTTTCTTTTATTTACAAAATCCAGCAGCAGCATTTGTAATAATAATTTCAATGCTAATTTTTATTGCAATAAGTACTTTTTGGTTTAAAAAAATATCCCCATTAGCTGCATGGCTATTGTTGCCTTATATCTGTTGGGTAAGTTTTGCTTCAGTGCTTAATTTTGAGATATGGAGGTTAAATTAAAGATACAAAAAGTTTAAAATTCAAAGTTGAATGTTACCGCTCATACTCTATCTTTTTTAAACTTGGGAAACCAACCCACGTACCCACAACAACCAATACAGACATGACTCCTCCAAAAATGATAGCAGGTATAGTGCCCATCAATTTAGAAGTAAAGCCACTTTCAAACTGGCCAAGTTCGTTAGAGGAATTTATAAAAATCATATTGATAGAAGATACACGACCACGCAACTCATCGGGTGTATACAATTGTGAAATAACGCCACGTATAACAACACTTATACCATCACAAAAACCAGCAAGGGCTAGGGCTAAAAAGCTTAGCCAATATATTTTTGAAAAGCCAAATACAATAATAAATAAACCAAAACCTGCAACTGCAAGTAGCATTTTTATACCTTGTTTTCTTTTAATGGGAGAGGCAAGTAATAATAAAACACTTACCAGTGCACCAATATCCATACTGGCATTTAAAAAGCCATAACCAACAGGACCTACATGCAATACATTTTCTGCAATCTCTGGTATAAAAGCCACCGCACCACCAAAAAGCACAGCAAATAAATCAAGCGATATAACCCCCAGCAATGGTTTACTATTCCATACAAAACGAAAGCCATGTTTAATAGACTCTATCATTGGTTCTCTTACTAAAATATTTGAGAGCGGTTTTGGTTTTATTTTAAATGCTAAAAATGTGGCAAAAACCAATATTATGGCACTTACAAAATATGCATTAGAAATGCCTGCATATGCAATTAATAAACCACCAGTAGCATGCCCTGTAATGGAAGAAAATAAATAAGTAGATGAATTAATAGAAATAGCTCTAGAAAGTTGTGTGCGTGGCACAATTGCTGCTATCATACTACTTGCGGCTGGTGAGGCAAACGAACGGTTAACACCTGTACAAAAAACTGCTAAAAGAATACAGTATATTTTATTGTTAGGGGATAAATTAAACTGCGACATACTTACAATTGCTAATCCTATTGCAATTAATACATAAAAAATATAGGTAATAAAAAGTATTTTTTTCTTATCATGTGTATCTATATAATGCCCCGCATATATGGCAGAAATTAATGCAGGTAAAAACTCTGTAAGCCCTGCCACACCAACCATATAAGTATTTGCTAGTTTAAATACTTGGTAAATTACAATAGTAGAAATCATACGAACCCCAAGAGTGTAAAATAGTTTGGCACCAGAAAAATGCCAAAACTCTAGCGGTAATTTATTTTCCTCAGTTGCTAATTTATCATCTTCTATATTCATTATTTGAAATCAAAAGTTTTATAAATGTTGCATTTAAAATTGTTGCAAGATTTGCTAATGTTTTTAAAGTTACTTTTAGGCTTAAAATATGTTTGCTAAGGCTTGGCAACCCATTATTTCAAATCTTAAATCCGTTATTTATGGCAGGGTAAGATAATGTTGTCCATTTTCATAATCCTTATCTAGCGCATCAATTATTATTTTTAAATGCTCTGGATTATCAATAAAATCTGCATTAGACGCATCTACAAAAAGGGTTTTAATATTATGCTGTTTTATATATTGAGTATAAGTTTCTTGCAAACTAAATAAATAATCGTTTGGTATATCTTGTTCGTATTTTCTATTGCGCTGCTTAATATTTTCTTGTAATTTATTTACTGGTCTATGTAAGTAAATTAAAATGTCTGGCTGTACAATTTGTGGGTTTATAATATCAAAAAGTTTTTGGTACAGTCTAAACTCTTCATCTGGCAAGTTTACTTTTGCAAACAATAAGCATTTAGTAAATAAATAATCAGACACAGTTACTATATGAAACATATCTTTTGTTTGCAACAAATCTTTAAGTTGCTTATAACGCTCTGCCATAAAAAATAGCTCAAGCGGAAAAGCATATTGTTGGGGGCTTTCATAAAACTTTGGTAAAAAAGGATTTTCAGCAAATTCTTCTAAAATAAGCTTTGCTTTGTAATGTGTACTTAACAAATTTGAAAGCGTTGTTTTACCTGCTCCTATATTCCCTTCTATTGTTATAAAATTGTAATTCATGTATACTGCAAAATAATAGCAAATG
>JAYUJS010000522.1:0-2266 GCA_043765095.1 Ferruginibacter sp. | reverse complement strand
ATAATGCTATTTACCCAAAGGCAAGAGCGATTTATATAAAGCTTCATACTGCGGCACTATATTTTCAACACCAAATCTTTGTGCTTGCTTAAGCGCATTTGCTTTAAAAGTTGCATACACAGTATCTTCTTTTAAAATTTTTATGGCATTAGCAGCCATATCTTCTACATCACCCACATTGCTCATGTAGCCACAGTTGCCATTAATAATTATTTCGGGCAGGCCACCAGCATTACTAGCTATTACTGGTACTTCTGCCGCCATAGCCTCAAGCGCTGCAAGCCCAAAGCTTTCATATTCACTTGGCAATAAAAATAAATCTGCAATTGGTAATAAGTCTTCCATTTGTTCTTGCTTTCCAAGGAATTTTATATCATCCTTTAAAAAACATTCTCTTGTGGCAGATTCCAACTCAGGCCTTTCAGGACCATCGCCTATCAATAATAATTTGGCTGGTATTTCTTTCGCAATAAGTTTAAAAACTTCAATAACATCTCCCACACGTTTTACTTTTCTAAAGTTGGATGCATGCACAATTATTCTTTCGCCATTTGGTGCCATTGCTTTTTTAAATGCTTCTATTGGTTTTCTATGAAAACGTTTTATATCTACAAAATTGTAAATAACTTCTATAGGCTTATGGGCAAGCTCAAAATTATTGTATGTTTCTTGTTTTAAGTTTTCGGATACTGCGGTAAGTATATCACTTTCTTCCATAGAAAAAGTTACTACAGGGCTGTATGTTTTATCTTTTCCTACTAGCGTAATATCGGTGCCATGTAAAGTTGTAATTACAGGTACTTTTATATTTTCTTTAGCTAGTATTTGTTTTGCCATGTATGCTGCTGCTGCATGTGGTATAGCATAATGTACATGCAGTACATCTATATGTTGGTTTTTTACTACATCTACCATTGTGCTAGCTAGTGCAGTTTCGTAGGGCGGAAAATCAAACAAGGGGTAGGTAGGTACACGCACTTCATGATAAAAAATATTTGCATGAAACCCACCAAGCCGCACTGGCTGCTGGTAAGTAATAAAATGTATATTATGCCCCTTATCTGCCAAAGCCTTACCAAGCTCAGTTGCCAATACACCGCTACCGCCAAATGTTGGGTAGCACACAATTGCTATGTTCATAAAAAATTATCTGTTGTAAAATGGATATGCAATGTAATCAATAAATAAATTGTTTAATAAATTTGTAAAGAGTTTATGTGCTATTTTGAAAATATATTTTCCTACTTTAAGTGTGTTTAACATTGTAAATTTCCTAACATTTTATCGTTGCTTTAAATTTAAAAAATATTTAACTAGCTTAAAAAAGATATAATTAAAGTGTGATTATTTTAAATGAATCTCATCTGTTTCAACTATATCTTCTCCTTAAAAAATATTACATTCGCAATATGAAGAAATTTTTATTAATTGTATATTGCTTAGGATTATCGCTTTTAAATTATGCACAAAATGTAAATTTTAAAACGGATAGTATTACCATTAAAAAAATAGCAGATGAAGTAATGATAAATAGCTATGCTTATGAAAACTTACGCTATTTATGTAAGAAAATAGGGCACAGGCTAAGTGGTAGTGCAAGTGCTGCAAAGGCAGTATTAGCCACAAAAAAAATGCTAGAAAATGCAGGTGCTGATACCGTTTATTTACAACCTTGTGTAGTGCCTCATTGGGTACGTGGTGAAAAGGAAGAAGGATATTTTTTAATTGATGGCAAAAAAGAAAATTTAAATTTAACATCACTTGGAAACACAGAAGGCAGCAAAGGCAAAATGATAAGTGGCGAAATTGTGGAAGTGATAACGATGAAGGAATTAGATACACTCGGCAACAAAGTAAAGGGTAAGATTGTATTTTTTAATATAGCAATGAACCCAACTTATATTGGTACTTTTAATGCGTATGGCGAAAGTGGTATTGGGCGCAGAAGTGGGCCAGCAGAAGCTGCTAAGTATGGTGCTATTGGGGTACTGGTACGCTCGCTTGCAAGCAATGCAGATGATTACCCACACACAGGTGTAACGAGGTATAACGACTCTTTTCCTAAAATACCTGCTGTGGCAATAAGTACTAATAATGCAAATGCAATAAGCGCACAATTAAAAATTGGAAAAAGTATAAAAGTATTTTTTAAAAATAATTGTACTATGCTTGCACCCGTGCAATCGTATAATGTGATAGGCGAAATAAGGGGTAGCAAAGAGCCACAAGAAATTATAACCGTTGGCGGACACCTTGATAGCTGGGA
>JAYUJS010000521.1:0-2267 GCA_043765095.1 Ferruginibacter sp. | reverse complement strand
TTTTACAACAAAGTACTACCATAGCAAAATATATTTGTCGTAGGCTTTACCGTTTTTTTGTATATTATGATATAGATGCAAATGTGGAAACAAATGTTATACAGCCTTTGTCAGCATTGCTTATAAGTAGCAATTGGGATATGCAACCAGTACTTAGCGCTTTGCTAAGTAGCGAGCACTTTTTTGATGCTGTAAATAAAGGCGTAATGATAAAAAGCCCTATTGATTTTATATCTGGTTTGTTGAGAACCTTAAAAGTAAATACTAGTGTACCTAATGGTGCTTCGCAAATCAATAATCAATATGCTGTGTGGGGTTATTTACAACATGCATCACTTAATTATTTAGAACAAGGCTTTGGCACAGTACCAAATGTATCTGGCTGGAAAGCATATTATCAAAACCCTACTTATTATCAAAATTGGATTAATTCAAATACAATACAACAAAGATCTGAGCTGGTAAGATTGCTTATAAATGGAGGTTTATCGCCTGGTGGGTTAAATCTTAAAATAGACCCAATAGTATTTGTACAACAGTTTCCTAATGCAACTATTCAAAACCCAGATTTGCTAATAAATATAATTATTCAGTATTTATTTTCTGTGGACTTACCACAAACATTTAAAACAGAAACCAAAATACAAAACTTATTGAGCGGACAAACAACAAATTATTATTGGACGAGTGCTTGGAATAATTACAATAATAACCAAACCAACATTGGCTACAAAAATATTGTAACAGATAGACTTACTGCTTTGCTTACATCATTTTTACAGTTAGCAGAGTTTCAATTAATGTAAATAAATATTGGGCTTACAAATTAAAATATTATGAATCGTAGAAAATTTTTAGGTAATACAGCTTTGTTTACCGTTCCATTAATGCTACAGGGTATACCAGTATTTGCTGGTGATGGCGCATTGCATCCATTGCTACAATCACTAACACAAACTGCAGCAAACTGTGGTAAAGTTTTAGTAATTATTCAGCTAAATGGTGGCAACGATGGGCTTAATATGGTAATACCCTTTGATAGAGGTGCAGAATTAGCAGTTGCAAGACCAGATATTTTGATACCATCAAACCAAGTATTAACACTTAATGGAAACACAACTACTGGTTTAAACCCTGGTATGGTTTCTCTTAAAAATTTATACAATGAAGGTAAAGTAAATATTGTACAAGGTGTATCATATCCCAATCCAAATTTTAGTCATTTTAATGCGCAAGATATTTGGTTTAGTGGTACCAATACAAACCCTACAGGCAATACAGGCTGGCTTGGCAGGCAGCTTGATACCTCTTACCCTGGGTTTCCAAATGGTTATCCAAATGCTACAGAGCCAGATCCGATAGCAATACAAATTGGTGGCACATTGCCATTATCATTACAAGGGCCTAATATTAATATGGCATATAATGTGCCAAACCCAGATTATTTGGTAAGTGTAGCTACAGCATCGCCTGCTGCTGCACCTGTAAGTGATTATGGAACTGAGCTTACTTTTTTAAGATTAATGAAAGACCAAAGCAATGCTTATACTGCAAGAATATCTGCTGCATACAATGCACAACAAACATTATCTACACAATATGGTACTAATGGCGATTACTACAATGATTACTTAGCCAACCAACTTAAAATTGTTGCAAGGCTTATTGGTGGCGGTTTAAATACATCAGTATATATTGTAAACCATGCTTATGGTTTTGATACCCACGAAAACCAAGTAGTAGCAGGCAATACAGGCACAGGTTACCATGCAAATATTTTAAAAATATTGTCTGATTCTATTGCAGGTTTTATGAATGATATAACACTAATGGGTAAGGCAGATAAAGTAGCTGGTATGACTTATAGTGAGTTTGGAAGAAGGGTAATACAAAATGGTAGTAAAGGTACTGACCATGGAAGCGGAGCTCCTATAATATTTTTTGGAGCAAAAGTAAATCCAGGTGTAATAGGTACATCACCAATATTACCTCTAAACCCAGATGGGAATACCCAAGTACCTATGCAATATGATTATAGACAAATATATGCTACTGTAATGAAGCAGTGGTTTTGTATGTCTTATACCCAATCTCAAACAATATTAAATGGTGTGTATAATACTGTACCTATTTTTAACACAGGCATATTGCCTATTACTGGTGTAGAACTTTCTGCCAACTGGGATGGAAATTTTGCAAAGCTAAATTTTGAAGTAGCTCAAAATTACAGTTATGATTCATTTGTTATAGAGCGTTCTACAAATGCA
>JAYUJS010000520.1:0-2274 GCA_043765095.1 Ferruginibacter sp. | reverse complement strand
ATAAAAGTGAGTTTTGGTGTTATGCTGTCTATCGCATCTATAACATAATTTGGAGGCGTTGTCAATAATTCTTCCACCATTTCTGGGTTTATAAAGGATTGTATTACGTTCAATTCAAGTTCTGGGTTTATAGCTTTTAATCGCTCTGCCATTATCAATGCTTTTGATTCTCCGTGGTTGGTTGCCAATGCGGGTAATTGTCTGTTCCTATTTGTGGGGTCTACAATATCGCCATCTATTATAGTCATCTTTCCAATACCACTTCTACATATAAACTCAGCAGCATAAGAACCCACACCACCAAGCCCTACTACCATTACGTGACTTTTGGCTAAAGTTTTTAAAGCAGTTTTGCCTATTAAAAGTTCTTTTCGACCTAGCCAAAAAAAATCTGTTGTCATATAAAAGTGAAAGAAATTCTATTTTAATTTATTCATTTATTGATGAAGAATCCCTATATACGAGTAGGTGAAACACCAACAGTAAAAAAGGGTTTATAATAATTTTAAATAAGAAATTTTAAACCTACCTTCTACTATATTTCCTTGCACTTTTGCTTTACGAATAGCTTTGCAAAATCCTTCATCGCTATGCGCATCTCCATAGTCATCTACATTTGCACCATCCACAAAATAAGTTTTACCTTTTATTTTTATAGCAAGGTTACAACCTTTTCCCTCCATTTTAAACTGACATTGCCCACAAGAAACTTCAACCGTTTGCAAAGGCAAAGCCTTATTTATTTTTGAAACCGTTACAATTTTTGCCTGCGCAAAAGAAAAATAAGAAACGCATACAAATGACAATAGAAAAATAAAATGTTTCATAAAAAAGATTTAAAAAAAATAGTGTGTATAATTACACACTATAAAAGTAAGAAGGAAAAATTTAATTATAAAAAATTAAACATTTTCTAAAAGGTATATCTAATTCCAAATCCACCCCAGCTGCCTATAAAACCTCTATTTAAACCAAACTCAAATGTAGGTTGCCAGTCTAATGAAAGATTAAGCGGTGCATTTTTTACTTTATAATCTAAACCAAGCACACCATCTACACCAATAAAACTTCCTCCCCCTAAGCCGTTTACTTTATTATAAATTCCTACATGTGCACCAGGTCCTACATACCATTTTAAACCATCTACTGATTCTATATCAAAATGTATTTCGTACAACCCAGTAATTCTAACACCACCACCTCCAAAAAATCCAATTCCTTCTAGCGCTGCTTTATCATTTATAAAGTGTTTAAAAGATATACCTGCACCATCTAGAAATTTTATACCAACGGCAGTAGTATAACTGCTGCCTTCATTGTATTTTTGAGCGCTTGTAGTAGAAGTAAGAAAAATTAAAATTGCTGATAATAGAACTGCTGTTTGCTTCATAAATTGTTTTATTAGTTATTAAATAGTTTAAAAAATATTACTAAAAGCACCTTACAATAATTGTACCAATAATGTGATATATTTTTTTTTATTTTATTTCTTGTGTACTAAGCTTCTTGTTCAAAATATAATTTATAAAATTTTCTACCATTGCTATCTACACCTTGTTCTATCAACTGTCTATCACCATGAATATAGATATGAAAATTTCTATCTAATTTAAGTACACTTTTAAATACCTTGGCTTGCTTTTTTACAGCTGGCATAGATATATCAAAATGGTCATCAAACTCAATACCATTATCGGTTCTGTAGGTTTCATCAAAATTTCTAAAAGATTTTATAACCTCTTTGTCAATAAAAATAGTTGCTTCAAATTCATTTTTATTAAAACTTTCATGTGTTTTAAAATAATCAACTGAGCGGTTTAAAAAATCTATTTGGTCTGCTTTTGTTACTACAAAATCCTCAGTAAGTTGTTTGGTTACATACGCTTTTGCAATATTCATTATATCTTTAGTATGATGATACTCATCGCTAAGTGGTTTTATTTTTAAAAAATCATCCTTCCAATATTGTGCTTCGTCAGCTTTATTAGCTTTATCAACTATGCAAACTTTAAAACCAGAATCCTTATTTATGTTTATAATAAAACATCCTTTATCTAATTTATTTACATTTATACCAT
Organism: Ferruginibacter sp.; assembly: GCA_043765095.1. Classification (GTDB taxonomy): domain Bacteria; phylum Bacteroidota; class Bacteroidia; order Chitinophagales; family Chitinophagaceae; genus Ferruginibacter. The sequence continues at coordinate 196 of JAYUJS010000520.1, read as the reverse complement.
CATCATTTTGTATAAAAAAATTATCCCCGTCATTATTTAGTTTTAAAAATGATTGTCTATCTTCAGATTTAAAAATACCAATTGCATCTGTTACTGCTTCATCAATTTCTACATTGTTAAAATAGGCTACAAATAAATCGCCAGTTTTTATCTGCGGGTGTACCGCTATTTCATATAAATATTGAGCAATCTCTTT
>JAYUJS010000519.1:0-2274 GCA_043765095.1 Ferruginibacter sp. | reverse complement strand
TTCTCCACTCACAAAATGCAGTAGCTTGTTTCCAATTTACACCAACCACTGGATAATTACCATAAGCAGGGTGGCTATAATATTGTTTAGACATAGGCTCATTGTAAGAATAAGCAAAATCTCTTATCCAACAAAGCGTATCTGGGTATACACGAATATCTTGTTTTATTATAAATTCTTTTCTTTGTATAGAAGTATCTCTATTGGTGGCAGCAGCTTTGTAATCAAAAATTTCTGAATGGTAAACAATTTTACGTGCGTCCAATTCTTTTTTTCCAAATATTCTATTATCTGCAGTTACAATTATTGCATCTAATTTTTCAATTGTTGCTTTTTCACCATACTTGATAGTACTTGCTTTTTTCCAATCTACTCTTTCTACTCCATCTTTATCAGGCTTTAAGTATGGTGCTCCTAATACAGTAGCAGCTACAGAATCTGTAACCCACTTAGTAAATTGGCGGTATTCGTTATTTGTAATTTCAGTAGCATCCATCCAAAAGCCACTAATAGAAACTTGTTTGTTTCTAGCAGTATATGCATAGTTGATATCTTCATCGCTTGGGCCCATGTGAAAGGTTCCAGCAGGTATGTACACCATACCAGGAGGTTTCGTTAAATTATATTTGTTACCTGGTGCTACACCAATTAGTTGCCCTTTATCGTTAGCATTAGATGTGGAACCTGTGGAACCACTCTTACAACTAGCTATTGTAAGGGCTATGGAAATAACTGAAAATGAGCATATTAACCGATTATTCATCTTTTTTACTTTGAAGGTATGGGCAAATGTAATAATTATTTTTAAACAAATAACACATAAAATATTTGGTAATGTTAATTTTTTACCAAAATCAAATGGTTAGTATTTTAAATAACGAGCTTTTATATAAATTATTGTGGATAAATTAGCTTTTATTTTAAATTGTTTTTAGGCATTTTAATAATTCTTTAATACTTTCTATTGGTGGTTTACACTCAAAATTGCAACATACATAGATTAATGTATTTTCATTAATCGGTTTTTTATTCATTAACGGCAAATTAGATAATGAAGATGTAGATTGCAAAATCTTATTAGGTATATACTCAAGCAGCGTTTCATAAAGTAATGGAGTCATGTTATTACCGATTACTGAAATTTCATTTATACCCATGCTTATATTAATGGCTTGGGCTGCCCAAATACCGAAAGAACTGGGGTGTTTTAATATGATAGTTTTGAGGGAATCTATCATAAAGACAGACATATTTTTCCATTTTTGCTTATCAAATACTATGGATAAGTAGTATAAATTTTTTGCCATTACCGCATTGGCAGAAGGTGTAGCACCATCATACATTTCAATTTTTCTAAATATTACATCTGTTTGTTCTTTTGTCGTAAAGAAAAAATATCCACTTTCTTCATCAAAAAAATTATTAAAAACCTGCTCAGTAATATTTTTTGCTTTATGCAAATACTCTTCTTTGCCTGTAATTTCTTGCAAATTAATATAGGCTTCTATTAAATATGCAAAATCATCTAAAAAAGCAGGGTATTTTGCTACACCATTTTTATAGGTATGATAACATTCGTTTTTAATAACAAATTTTGACTCTAAAAAAGTGCATAATGCTTCAGCTTCTTCTTTGTATAATGTATTTTGAGTGGCTGCAAAAGCATTGCAAAAAGCTGTAATAAGCAATGCATTCCATCCTAATAATATTTTATCATCTGTACTTGGTCTAATTCTTTTATTTCTTTGATACAATAATTTTTTATTTGCTTCTATAATAATATTTTCCGCTGAGGCAATATCAATTTTAAAATGATTGGCAACTTCTTCCAATGGTTTTAAAACACGAAGGATATTTTTTTCTTCCCAATTACCATTTTCAGTTACATTATAGTATTGATTATACAATGCTGCATCTTTGCCTAATGTTAAATCTATTGTTGCTTTATCCCACACATAAAATTTCCCTTCCATTCCTTCGCTATCTGCATCTATTGCTGCATAGTAGCCTCCATTAATGTTTTTCATTTCTGCAAATAAAAAATTACACACATGGTTAATTGCATTTTTATACACATTTTTTTTTGTAAGTAAAAATGCATTGCTTAATGAAGTTATAAAAAGTGCATTATCGTACAGCATTTTTTCAAAATGAGGTGCAAGCCATTCTTCATCTGTACTATATCTACAAAGCCCGCCTGCTAAATGGTCGTAAATACCCCCGTGAAGCATTTTTGTAAGAGAAAGTTCGGCATGAGCCAATGCATTTTTATCA
>JAYUJS010000518.1:0-2275 GCA_043765095.1 Ferruginibacter sp. | reverse complement strand
GATTTGAAAGCAACTGAAATGGATGAAGGATTTTGCGAAGAAGGGGAGGAGGTAGGTGAGGATATTGTAGAAGAAGCAGATGAACAAAATGATGAATTTACGGCGGAAATTTAAAAAGTAAGCAATTTTATAATTAGCCAATGCGCTAATGTTTATTACGTAATTTTAATATTAGTAGAAAATTAATTTATAATAACATAGGTTCTTTACAAACCTACTTTAATGAAACAAAAAACTTGCATTATAATTTGCGGTCCTACTGCAAGTGGCAAAACTGATATAGCTATACAACTAGCTCAATATTTTAATACACAAATAATTTCTGCTGATAGCCGCCAATGTTTTAAAGAATTAAATATTGCAGTTGAAAAGCCAAGTATGCAGCAGCTTCTGGCTGTACAGCATTATTTTATTAATTCTCATAGCATACAACAAAATTTTACTGCTGCTGATTATGAAAAATACGCTTTAGCAGCAGCGGATGAAATATTTACAAAAAATAATATTGCCATAGTATGTGGTGGTACTGGTTTATACTTAAAAGCATTTTGCGATGGGCTAGATGATATTCCAAAAATTGATGAAAGTATAAAAATTGAAATTATTGAAAAATATAATTTGCATGGTTTAGCTTGGTTACAAGCACAAATAAAGGTAGAAGATGAATTATACTTTGTGCAAGGAGAAATACAAAACCCACAAAGGATTATGCGTGCTTTAGAAGTAGTAAGAGGTACAGGTAAATCTATAGTCCATCATCAACAAAAAATAAAAAAAGAAAGATATTTTAATATTATTAAAATAGGGGTAGAGATAGAAAGAGAGCTTTTGTATAATAGAATAAATGTAAGAGTTGATAATATGATTGATGCCGGATTAGAAATGGAAGCAAAATTTTTATTGCCACATAAAATCTTAAATGCATTACAAACTGTAGGCTACAGAGAAATGTTTGAATACTTTGAAGGTAATTTAACTAAACAAAAAGCATTTAATCTTATAAAACAAAATACCCGCCACTATGCAAAGCGGCAGGTAACCTGGTTTAAAAAAGATGCAGAAATTATTTGGCTAACTAATAATAATATTTTAGAGTATTGTAAAAATGAAATTATTAAAACTTAACCCCAATCGTAGCCATTATATTGCCAGTTTGTTGTTTTAGAGAAGCAAATTCTGTTAATGTATTTTGTAAACGATAAGGTACATCAAAATCGTTTGTTACTAAATGTACATAAGTTAAATCCGCAAAAAAGCCATTGTTTCTGTAACCAATCCCACCGCTAAAAGTCATTTTATTAGCTGTATTTGGTGTTTCTTTATATGGGCTTCCATAGTAGCCAAACCCTAGCCTAGCCATTATTGTATTAAACTTTACCTCGCCACCAACTCTTACATTTACGTTACTTTTATAAATGTTTTTTATTACACTACTAAGCTGGTTGTAATATGCTTTGTCTCCTTCTGATGGTTGTTTAGCATTGCTGCTAAATCTACTACGGTTATGTCTTACATATTCTATGTCAGCACTTATAAAACCTTTTTGCTTTGTTACATCTTCTACTTCTCTAAACACATACGATGCACTTAAAATATATTTCCATGGGGTGGATTGTATATATGAAGCTTGCCCTCTTTCTTGCCCATTTGTAAAAGTACTAGAGTTAATGATTGTATCTTTAAAAGGATTTTCTAATGAGGAAGCAATTGATGATTTTCTTTCATCATCTAAAGACATATACGAAGCTGTATGCACTGCTAAACCAATTCTAATATATTCTTTTGGTCTATAAATTAGTCCAAACTTTCCATTAATACCCACACCCTTAGTTGTATAATTATCATTAAAAGAAAATGATTTAAATTCATCGCTGGTTATTGTAGAAGTATCTGTTTCTTTATAAACAATATTACTTTCAAAATTTATTATTGGAACTCCAAGAGTAGCGCCCCAAAACCATTTATCACCATCACTACCTGCATACGTGCCAGCCAATTCATACATTCCTCCATTTGTAGTTTTATTCATTTCCTGTTTTAAATATCTACCAGCATCTATAATTTTGTCTGTTAATGCCCTTACAACTTTTTTTCCACCTACTGTTGCAGTATCTATAAGGTAAGAAAAATAAGCAGGTGCTACAGTATAAGGCGATGTAGATTTTGTGCTTAACACGTCTGTTAAATTTAATCCACTAGCCAATTCTTCTGCAAATGTTTCAACAAAAGAACTACTATTATTAAATCCTTTGTATTGTATAATATTATTAAAATT
>JAYUJS010000517.1:0-2280 GCA_043765095.1 Ferruginibacter sp. | reverse complement strand
ATGTAAGAAATGCAAATGTTACTGGGCTAGATATATCCTTATTTGATAAAACTAATAATCATAATTTATTTGCATCTGCAAAATACAGCAATATTTGGGGTAAAGCTGAAAACTACAATGGCTATAAAATAGAATTAAACGGTGGAAAAATAAGCGGAATATGGCAATGGCAAACAGGCATTAACATTGAGAGCGACCGATACGACCCTAATGATTTAGGGTTTTTACAAAATAACAATTCCTTTGAACAATTTGCAGAGCTTAGTTTAAACTTTAATACTCCTACAAAAAAATACCTAATTCATAGATATAAAATAAATTTTCAAAATAGTTATTTATACAAACCATTTGTATGGAACAGTTTTGAAATAAATGCAAATGCTTTTTACTTATTTAAAAACTTTTGGGATTTTTCTTTAAAATTTAATAGTAAGCCAGTGGCAGATATAGATTTCTTTGAATCTAGAACACCAGGGCTAAAACTAAATAGATTTGCCTATGTTTACTTAGGTATTAGTGGTAGCAGTGATAGTAGAAAAAAATTGTTTGGTAGTTGGGATATTGGTTTTGCTGAAACTCCAGCTGTGCAGGATGACCCATATTTTACTTTTTTATTAAATGCACGCTATCGTTTTTCAGATAAATTTCAATTGAGTGCTTCTTTTAAAAGAGAAAGTGATAAAGGGCAATGGGGCTATAGCTATAGAGATACTATCAGTACTTTATTAAAAAATTATAATGATCCTATCATTGCTTTTAGAAAAATAATAACTACCAACTTTATAGTAAATGCACAATACAACTTTACCCCACGTATGAATTGGACGGTGCGTATGCGCCACAATTGGACAAGCATTGTAAACCGTAGTTTTCACAAACTTAAAGCAGATGGAAACTGGAATGATATTGGTTTTACCGATGGGCGAAATAGAAATTTTAATATATTTAATGTAGATATGTTTTATACCTGGGATTTTAAATGGGGAAGTCGGCTAACTATAGGTTGGAAAAACGCTATTGGAGAAAATGTGTTATTAAACCCTTATGAAAATACCTCATACATAAAAAACCTTGGGCAAATGTTTACAAACCCTCATAGCAATGAGGTTACTATAAAAGTTGTATACTTTTTAGATTATTTAACTTTTAAAAAAATATAAATCTAATAACAATGCGACAAGATATAGAACAAAAATTTAAAAGTATGACAAAAAAGCATACTGTTTAAGCTAGATAGCAGTTTTTTAAGTTTGGCAACATTTTAGCACCTACTTTTAAAATTAACAATAAAAACAAAATTTTTATAAAATGAGTAAAAAAATATTAACAGGTGTAGTAATAGGTGCTGCTGTAGGTGCTGCCATTGGTATATTATTTGCCCCAGAGAGTGGAAAAAATACTCGTAAAAAACTAGCTAAAAAAGGAGCTAACCTAGGCGATACATTAAAAGAAAAAATAAATGAATTTGGAGATGCATTGCAAGAAAAATACGAAACTATAAAAGCTGATGCAAAAGATGTATTGGAAAAAGGCAATGTTTAGTTTGTTTGCAATTTTTTATATTTATAATTTCTAACAAATTTCTTTAATGGATAATCAACAATCAAAAAACAGCATTGAATTTCTTTTTGAAAGTACAAGCCAATACATAGATACACGTTTAGAGCTTGCAAAATTAAAGGCTGTAAAAAAAACAGCTGATATAATTGGGATCTTTTCTACAAAATTAATTGTGGCAGCTATCTTTCTTTTCTTTTTATTCATGTTGAATATTGGCATTGCTTTTTGGCTTGGAGATATTTTAGGCAAAACTTACTACGGCTTTTTAATTTTATCGTTTGTGTATTTTGTAATAGGGTTTATCGTTTATTTTAACCGAAATAAATGGATAAAACCTTCTATCGCCAATGCAATTATTAAACAATTAAACAATTAGGTTATGCAAATAAAAAATGCACAAGATTTGGATGTAGCAATATCATTACTCGAAAATAAAATGTTGTCACAAGAAAAAATGCTGCGACTTCAGTTTACAGATACAGTAGATTCTTTTAAACCAAAAAATTTATTAAAAGCTGCTTATAAAAATGCTACTGAATCAAATGCTGTTGGTAGCACTTTGCTTAAAGCTGCTGTGGGCGTGGGTTCTACAATATTAGGTAGTAAGCTTATTAGGGGCAGTTCATTATTAGGCAAGCTAGCTGGCTCTGCCATAAATGCTAGTGGTAGCAGTGATGTTATTTTTAGTAACGCCAACAAAATAACCGCTTGGGGTAGGGC
>JAYUJS010000516.1:0-2286 GCA_043765095.1 Ferruginibacter sp. | reverse complement strand
ATTTTTTGTGCAGTATTTTATTATTATTAAAAATATCTAATGCAAAATTGTACAATGGGTTTAGTGCAAAGTCATCGTTACTAAAAGTGAAGTTATTAAATACTGCATCTGTAAAACCTGCTGTAAAAAATTTAAATAGCAACCCATTTGTAATAACATCCTCAATATTTAAAAGTGAAGTAGATAATATTAAATCTCCTTCATTTGTTTTATTGCCAACGCTATGCACAGCCACTTTCTCAATAGTTGCATTTGAAAAATTTATCATTTTACTTTTTTGAAATAATTAAATGTAATAATACATTTTTTGCAAATGTAATAATTATCAATTGTTCACTACTTTCATTAATTTATTTATTTGTTTTCTTATTTTTTAAAAAATTGAAAATTTATTTATAAACGGTTTGCTTCATTAGTATAAAATTACTTATTTTGTAAAAAATTTTATATGATAAACGTTATTGTACCAATTGATTTTTCTGAAACATCCTTTAATGCGGCACATTATGCTGCAAAAATGTATGCAAATAGAGCAGATATAAATATTATTTTATATCACTTTTACCATACTGGTGAAGATGAAATTGTTGCCAATAATTACTTAGCAGGCTTGCAAACAGAATTGCAAGCATTTAACCAAAATATAGAAACGCTTAATGAGTCAGGCGCTGATTTTATTGAAAGTCTTACAGCATTTTCGCATGTACGAGCGGCATATATGATTGTAATGGGGCTAACAGGTAAATCCTCATTGGCACAACGTTTTTCTGGTTCTCATACTTTAAAAATGGCAGAAAAAAATGTTTGTCCAGTTTTAATTATTCCAGCTGAGGCTGTTTATCATAAAATTGAAAATATAATGATTGCTTCTGAAATGAAGCACATAGAAGACACACCCGTTTTAATAGCGGTAAAAAGAGTATTAACAGATTTTAAACCAAACTTACATGTAGTAAATGTAGATGATAGCCATTATATTTCTTTAACCACAGGGTTTAAAAAAGAAAGAGATGCAATGGAAAGTTTATTAGTAGATTTTAAACCTGAATTTTATTTTATGCGTCTTTTTGACTTTCATGAATCAATAAATCTATTTGTAGAAGATAAGGATATTGATATGATTATTATGGGGCCAAAACACCATAGCTTTTTTGAAAAATTATTTAAAACTCAGCATACAAAGAAAATGATTTATCAGAGTAAAGTTCCCGTACTTGCAGTACATGAATAATAAAACAATGTTATAAAAAAAACCAAACAATTCTAATTGTTTGGTTTTTTTTATAATTATCAATTAAGGTCAAGTGTTGATTGTGTTATTGGAGCAATTCTTTTTTTCTCCATATCCATTGTTTTATTATTCTTTGTATGCTTTTTTAAAATTCTAACAGCTTCTTTTTTTACAGCACTTCCTTTTCTAAAAGACCATACAATATCGCTTGCTGCTTTTCTAGTAGTTTCAATATCCACAATAGGTTCTGGATAATCTTTATTAATTATGCATCCATACATTTCTTGCTCAATTTCGGTAAGTTTCCAAGGTTCATAAATTAAATTTGTAGGTATATTTTTTAATGCAGGTACCCATTCTTTTATAAATGCTCCCTCCGAATCATGCTCTTCTGCATTTTTTGTAGGGTTATATATGCGTATGGTATTTATGCCAGTTACCCCTGCTTGCATTTGCAATTGTGGGTAGTGTATGCCAGGCTCATAGTCTAAAAATTGTTTTGCTAAAAAATGAAGATATCGCCAATCTTGCCAAAGATTAAAAGTAAAAAATGAAACTACCATTGCCCTCATTCTAAAATTTATGTAACCAGTAGCTACAAGGCAGCGCATACAAGCATCTACAAGTGGCACGCCAGTAACACCCTGCTGCCATGCATTTATGAAAATGTCATTTTTGGGTTTTATCATTGCATTATATGCACTATTTACATTTTCAAACTCCATGCTACATTCATCTTCAAATTTTTGTACAAAATGGCAATGCCAATGCAAGCGACTTACAAAATTTGACAATGCTCTTTTATTAGCGGAACTAGCATAGTGCTGCATCGTATATTGGTAAACCATACGCATACTAACATTACCATAAGCCAAGTAGGGTGATAACCTACTACAACTCCTTCTGCTTAATGCAGGTTTAGAAATATGTTTGCTATAATTTACATATCGCTCTTTTATAAAACTATCTAAGTACCGCCAAGCAAGGGTTTCACCACCTTGCTGAAAATTTTTGTTGGCTGTAGTAATTTCATCTGACAGTTCATTTCCTTTTAA
>JAYUJS010000515.1:0-2291 GCA_043765095.1 Ferruginibacter sp. | reverse complement strand
TTTGCTTTTTTGTTCTCCACCACCACCACCACCTCCATTGCCGCCTGTTACAAATAAATTTTTTATAAAACTATAGCTGTACTGTACATTAAAGACTGCTTCTGAAATAGGAAGATTACCATCAATTGCGTACTGGGTTTTTTCTACATAGATATTAATATTATTGTTTTCAAGTTTTGCTGAAAAAAAATAAAAATCTTCTAAATAATTTCTAGCATAACCAGCGTTACCTAACTCTATTTCATAAGTGCCAGTGCTATGAGCTAAATTATACACTAATTCCGTATTTTTGAAAGGGTTATAAACGAATACTAGTCTTTCAAAAAATAAAAAACACTCTTGCTTTAAATTTGGGTCTAATAATAATACTGATGCTTTTAAATCAACAAAGCCCGTACAATAATATGCAGCTTGTGATGGTAAATTTTCATTTTCGTCTACAATTGGTAAACTCAAAATTTTCCAGCTTGTAGCACCGTCTGTTGTATTAAAACTTACTGCGCCAGTTTGAGTATTATTACTAGTTGGTAGGTTTACTTCCCCTTTTTCATTTGCAAAAACATTGTTTATACTTGTTATCAAAGTTTTTTCATTACTTAATGGCAAATAGCATGTAGTATTATTTTCAATTGGAATAGAAAGGTCATGTATTTTTAGTAAGGTAGTAGTAGAAACAGGGCTGCCTAGTTTACCTTTAAAAAAAGATATAAAGGCAGCATTTATTTTTGTGTTAGAGAAAAGACTGCTGCTATTGAGTAAATTGTTTACTATTATTTCATTAGTAGTTGCGTTACCAATATTTGTAATTTGTTGCAAATTTTGTAATGGACCACCACCACCACCACCACCACCACCTGCCATTATAGCTGCTAGTATAGCTGCTAGTATCTCTAACTGTGTAGGCTGTAAAGTAGTTGTAAAATCATTTACACCGCCTAAGGCTTGTAATATTTGTAGTAGCTTTTGGTTGCTAGTGCTAAGTGTATCTTTATTTAATTGCTCTCCCATTGTTGTAATATTTATTGACCAGTAATAAAAAACCCAAAATAATTATAAAAATCAGTAGCAGCTTTACGAAATGGATTTGACTTTTTTTTTTCTGCTTCTGTAGATTTAGTTAAAAATAACTTTGCTTCGTCAGCCCTTCTATTTACTAAACCTCTTAAAAAAACTCCTTTAGCAGTAACGGCTGTATCTTTTATAATATTAGAAATTTGTACAGGATTAAAATTAGGCTCACTATTTAATTTTTTAAAAAAGTTTTTACTTGTCATGCCACTAACTCCCATATTGTAAGCCATACTTATCATAGCTGCCATTTGTTCGTTAGTAACTTCAACAATTAAAAGTTTTTGAATAGCAATTGCCTTTTTTCTTGTTTCGCCTATAGCTTCGTCATAAGCTTGTTTTTGTGTAATAATATCTCCCATTTTTACCACTTTACCATTAAGATATTGAGTAGTGCCCCAACCTATAGTCGGTATTCCTACAGGGTCTAAATAAGCAGTTACATTCCCATTCTTTAAAAGCTTTATTAAACTTTCCCACTTCTTTATAATTTCAAACGCAAGATTTATAGAAATTTCTATGTTCATTTTTTATTTTTTTATGATTTTTGTAAGCAACATTAATATAGTAGCAACTACTACTATAGCCACAGAAAGTTTTACAATTGTGTAATCCTCTACAGTTACTTTAAATGGCACTTCGGGTACTTTTGTACCTTGTAATAAATTAAACATTGTTTTATTTTTTAGATTCTTCAAATAACCTTGCTATAAATTGTATAAAGCCGTTTTTGCTAACATCTGTTTTGCCAGTAGCAGCTTGTACAGCCAATTGGGTTTTTGCTCCATAATTTCCATCGGCTGTTATGCCTAAGCAAACTTGAATTGCTTTTACGTAATTGTTATTTTTTGTACCCAATTTTAAAGGAAACATAGTTCCATTATTTGCTAAATTTTTTGTAGCAAACTCGTACAATAATTTTTGTGTAACAATCCCATCACTAGCCATATTTTTTCGTACAGCTATATCAGTACCATTGCCAAAATTACCATCGGGTTTTACCTTGCAAATTATTTGTACTATTTGTACCAGCTTGCCCCTGCTACCTTTCTGTAGTGGAAAATTACCAGTAGGCTGCAATACAACTACTGGCGTACTTGCTCCGCCTGTTGTATCTGTTACTGGTACTGCATCAGTAGGAGTAGCGTTGGCTTTATCTTCTTTGTTTTTTTTATTTTTTAAATAAAAATATACACCTGTAGTTAATGCTAGTGCAATAAGTA
>JAYUJS010000514.1:0-2292 GCA_043765095.1 Ferruginibacter sp. | reverse complement strand
TTGAATTATCAAAAAATACCAAATCAACAATTTCTATTTATACAATTCAAATCTTCAAAAGCTATTTCTAATCTTTTTATAAAACTTTCTTCACCTTTGCGAAGCCAGATACGAGGGTCGTAGTGTTTTTTATTTGGAGAGTCAGCACCTTCGGGGTTGCCAAGTTGGCCTTGCAAATAACCTTCGTTTTTTTTATAATTTTCTAAAATACCATCCCAAAATGCCCATTGCAAATCGGTATCTATATTCATTTTTATGGCGCCATAGCTTATGGCTTCTCTTATTTGCGCTTGTGTAGAACCACTGCCACCGTGAAATACAAAGTAAACGGGTTTTGGTGCAGTCTTTAATTCTCTCTCAATATAATCTTGACTATTTTTTAAAATAATGGGAGTAAGTTGCACGTTGCCACTTTTGTACACGCCATGCACATTGCCAAAGGCTGCTGCTACAGTAAATAATTTTCCTACCTTACTTAGCTCAGTGTAAGAGTAAGCTACATGCTCTGGTTGGGTATACAATTTATCATTGTCTATATCGCTATTGTCTACACCATCTTCTTCGCCACCTGTTACGCCCAATTCTATTTCTATACCCATGCCAAGTGGTTGCATGCGTTTGAAAAATTCTACTGATGTTGCAATATTTTCTTCAATTGGCTCTTCTGATAAATCGAGCATGTGTGAGCTAAACAATGGTTGTCCTTTTTCTTTAAAAAATTGTTCGCCTGCATCTATTAACCCACTTACCCATGGCAACCATTTTTTTGAGGCATGGTCAGTATGTAAAATAACGGGTACACCGTAATATTTTGCTACGTTGTGTATGTGTAATGCGCCAGATACGCCACCAGCAATATTTGCTTGTAGGTTATCATTCGGCATGCCTTTGCCTGCTATAAATTGTGCACCTCCGTTGCTAAACTGTATTATTACAGGAGAGTTTACCTTTGCGGCTGCCTCCAAAGTAGCATTGATGGTGTTGGTACCAATAGTGTTTACTGCGGGTAATGCAAATTGATTGTCTTTTGCATCGTTGTACAAAGCTTCTAAAGCTGCACCATGTAATATACCAGAACCGTATTTACTCATAATGTGTTTTTTTACAAATGTATGAAAGTTGTTTAAAGGTTCAAAGTAGAAGGCTGAAAGAGTTTTGTTGCTAAGTGGTGCTAAGGGAGTGGAAGAGTTTTTGGGGTAAGGGGTACTAAGGGGGAAGGAATTTTAAGTTAAGCGATGCTAAAGTAAAAGGAGCGAATGAGTTTTGGGGCTAAGAGATGTTAAAGGAAAAGGAGCAAAGGAGTTTTAGGGGTAAGAGTAAGTAATTGAAAGAGTTTTTTATGCTAAATATGCTAAGTGAAAATGAGTGAACGAGTTTTTGGAATATGCGATGCTAGAGAAAAGAAGTGATAAAGCTTTTTAGCAATTTTCCATCTTTGAGCATAATACTTCTTAGCCTCTTTTTTAACTTTTTTAAAATAACTACTAAATATATTTGTTTAATAAAATGTATATACTTAATTTGTAAGCCATTAGCTAACTGCCAACAGCCACTTAAATAAAACAACTGTGACTGAGGGAGGGCATAGCCTTGCAAACTCTACAACCATAATATAATTATACAGTACAAACCTATACTACACAAAGGGCAAAAACGAATTTTAGTGTTGTTTGAATACAATAGTAAAATAATAACTACCCTTCGCCAAAAAACAGATGCTCGCTGGAGCAAAACCCATTGTGCATGGCATATTGCAGATACTGCTATTAATAGAGAAAAATGTAAATTGCCTGTAGCTGATGATAATATAACGACATTGCCTTTAGAAAAAATTGAATTAAATAAAGTTGTAGTTAATAATTTGATACAAAAAAAAGTGCTTGCCGATAATGCTTTAATAATTACAGATAAAATAACAACTGAGAAAAAAACTATAACATTAAAAGTAATTACAATACCTGCAAACAAAGAAGAACGGATTGGGATTTATTTTGTAAGTAATAAAATTATTTTAAAGGCTATAAAAAAAATAAAAAATATACAGTGGTGTGATAATTATAAGTATTGGTATCTGCCTTGCAAAAAAGAACATTATGAAGCATTGGCAAATGCAGTAGTAGATATAGCAACAATAAATAAACTTGCACTTTCCAACTATTTAAAAAAGCGGCAAGCTGCAAAAACATTACAGCAAAATGCTGGTACAAAAGAAATAGGAAAAATATTATATAAACTAAGTAATAATAATTTGCAATTACTTACACGCTCGGTAGAACTTATGCAGCTTATGGC